>NZ_LQIR01000067.1:0-237671 GCF_001499925.1 Mycobacterium lehmannii | reverse complement strand
GAAGCCACGAATTCCTTTGCGTCACCGGGCTGCTCCTCGTGGAGGTCGTCGTGGTGGTGGTGGTTGTGGTGGTGGGTGACGTCGTGGTCGTCGTCGTCTCCGGGGGCGGGGGTGGCGGGACCACGCTGGTGGTCGGACGCCCATCCGTTCCCGTGACCGTAACCGTCTGTGGTGCAACCGAAGTCGTCGTCTCCGGCGACGGTCCCGACTCGAAGGTCGTCGCGGTCTCGGTGACGGGAGTGCTGTCACCTGTGGTGCTCGTCAGAGTGACGGCGAGACCACCGGCGGCCAGCAGTGCGGCCGCGGCCGCCGCGCCGAACAGCACCACCGGCCTGCGGTACCACGGCAGCGGTTCGGGTTCCGGTTCGTACTGCTCTTCCTCGTGGGCGAACTCCATCGCGGGCCGAGCGCCGGTTCCGCCCCCTTCAAACGTGTAATCCTCACCGGCATAAGGGACCGGCTCGTCGACAGGCGAGTCGTCCTGCGACCACGCCAAGGCGCGGAACGTCGCCGAGCCTGCGCCGTCGGAGGCCGACTCGGCAGCTGCGACGCCTGCGGCTCCTGCGGCCCACGCGGCGGCGGACATGCTCGTCGGCGCCATCCCGGTCGGGGCATCGGGGGCGACGGCGGCCATCCCGGTGGCAGCCTCGGCGGCGTCGGCGATCAGCGCGGCGCCCGCAGCGACGTTGAGTTGGGACTGCGGCGTGGTGATGACCGGCGCGCGCAGCCGGGTCGACAGCTGCTGGGTGATCAGCGGGATGTTCGCCCCGCCGCCGACGGTCGCGACGGCCGAGACATTTGCCGGCGGAATATCGTTGCGCTGCAATGCTTCCTGGACGGCATTGAGGACCCCGTCGAGCGGCTCGCTGATCAGCTGCTCCAGCTCGGTGCGGGTGACGCGCACGTCGGAGTTGAAGCCCGGCAGGTCGGCGTGCACGACCGCGGCCGTGTCGGCCGACAGTTGCTCTTTGGCCACACGGGCCTCGTTGCGCAGTCGCGCCAGAGAACTGACGGCGGCGGTGCCCGCCGGGTCGGCGTCGTTGGCGGCCGCGATGCCCGCTACGACGTGGTTGAGCAGAAACTGGTCGATCTGGTCGCCGGAGAAGTCCGCGTAGCGGACCGTCTCCCCGATCGGGGCGTAGCCGGCTGACGCGTCGGCCAGGCTGATGCTGGTTCCACTGCCGCCGAAATCGCATAGCACCACAACTCCGCTCGACGGCAGCCCCGGCGCGGCCTGCAGTGCGGCGAGCGCGGCCGCCGAATCGGGCACCAGCGCAGGCGGCACCCCGTTGGGGGCCAGGCCCGGCGCCGCCCGCAGGGCGCCTCGCAGCGCGCCCGTGGTCGCCGCCCCCCAGTGCGCGGGTACCGCGATCACGACAGGGGTCCCACCGCCGACCGTGCGCGCCATGGCGTCGAGCGCCTCGACCAGCACCCGTTCTCCGCGATGAGGTGAGCCATCGGCGGCGACCAACGGCACCGGGTCGCCGACGCGTTCGACGAAACCGCTCAGCACCATGCCGTGTTGGTTGAGGTTGGGGTTCTCGGCGGGTACGCCGACCTCCGGCGCGCGATCGTCGAATACGGTGAGTATCGATCGGCGCATGACCGGGGGGCGGCCGATTCGGGCCGCCACCAGATTGGTCGAACCGATCGACAACCCGAGTGAGTCGCTCATCTCCACCTCTACATTTGGCCGTTCATCACGATAGCGGCTCAACGTCTTCGGACACGGGAGCTGCCCCTACTGGGACGAAATCCCCTAACGCCGCACCCCCTAACGGCCGGGCCGAGCAGGTGGGTTTCGCACCGATCACCGCGGCGGTCGCCGTCGATAGCATCGTGGCAGGCCACTCGGCTAGGCCTTGTCTCTAGCCACCTATATCTGTTCGAGGGAGGGAGGGTGTTTCATGGCCAACGAGTTACTCGACTTCGTCATGTCGGTGGTGCGTGATCCCGACGCCGCCGCGCGTTTCGCCGCCGATCCGAATCAAGCCATTCTCGACGCCAATCTGACGAATGTGACCAGCGCCGATGTCCACGCCCTAATCCCGGTGGTGTCGGAGTCGATGTCGGCGCTTCCGACGACCGTTCCGACCGCGCTGGACGGCGGTATCGCCGAAGCGGCAGGCAACGTCTGGAGCAGCGGAGCGGCCACCGCCGCTTTCGACGCGTTCGGCGATCACGTGCCCGCCGATGTGGTGGACGACGTGTCCGCCGCGTTGATCTCCGATCCGGGGGTGCCTGAACTCGCCGAGCCGGATGTCCCGGGCGTCGCCGACGCCGACGACACCGCGTTGCAGTTGGACCAGCCGGTGATCGAGGACGTCGTCGACGATGTTGTAACCAGCGAGGCCTTCAGCGACGCGCTCGCCGATGTGCAGCAGCTCGACATCGACGCGGGCGGATTCGACATCTTCGACTGACAAACCTGAACCGACGGAGTGCGCGGCCCCTCAAGGGGCCGCGCATTTTGTCGTTTCGGCTCGAGAATGCGGACGCTTCGGCCGATCCCCGGACCATCCCCTAATCCCCTAACAGAACCCCTAGTCCGATCCCGGGACGGTGCTGTGCAGGGAGGGGCCGCGACCCCGTTTCAGGGGCGTCGCGACGGCCATAACGTGGTTCTCAGCTCGCCGGACAGCCCGGCGACCAGACCAAGACCGACATCTTTGAAAGGATCCGACATGAACCTCATCGACTGGTTTCTGAACCTGTTCCGTGACCCTGTCTCCGCCGCCGCGTTCGTGGCGGACCCCGACCGCGAACTGCACCAGGCCGGCTTCGGCAATGTCTCGGCCGCCCAGGTGCAGGCCGTGGCGGCCACCGTGGCGCCTGCGGCGGTGGTGCATGGGGGTGGTGATCCGGTGGTGGGGCTGCAGCAGGCGGTGGCCCAGACGCATGGGATCGCGTTCGCCCCGCAGCGCCAGACCGAGGTGTTGTCCAACAACGACACCCTCAGCCACAACGACACCCGGTTCTTGAGCCCGGAGACCAACACGGTCAACCACGCCGGTGAGGACCAGCAGCAGGGTATCGGCAACTTCGGGCTGGAGTTCGGTGACATCACCTTTGGTGACAAGACCACCAACACCGCCACCGACGGCGGGGTGGTCAACACCGGCACCGCAGGCGATATCGATGCCACCAACGTCGAGGGTGACGGCAATGTCGTCGGCGATGACAACGAGAACGTCAACACCGGTGACATCGAGGACTCCAACGTCAACATCGGCGAGGACAATGAGATCGACGACAGCGGTGATCAGACCGCCGGCGGCGACATCATCTCCGGCAACGAGGGCCCGGTGATCAACGATGTCGACATGAGCGGTGGCAGCGGCGGCAGCGCCTCGGGCGGTGACGGTGGCGGCGGCTTGATCGGGGTCGGCAACGACGGCGGCAACGCCACCGGCGGGGCCGGCGGCTCGGGTGGCGGGATCGTGATCAACGACAACGACACGACCACCACCAATGTCGATGGCAACCAGACCAATGTCGGCGATATCGACGGCAGCGTGACCGGCGGCATCTCGGGCGGGTCGAGCATCGAGGACAACTCGGTGGACAATTCGGTCGACAACTCGGTCGACAACTCCGGACAGGACAACTCGACGGACAACTCCGGTCAGGTCAACACCGACGTCGATGTGGACACCACCGTCGACACCGGCCTGTTCTGAGCCAACCGCACAACGCCACTGGCGGGGATCAATCCACGATCCCCGCCAGTCGGCACGTCTACCGTTGACTCACCGGCCCACCCGGACGCGAGGACTTCATGACGCAAGGCAACGACCCACAACCGGCCAAACAAACACGGGTCATCGTCGAGCTGATCGACCACACCAGCAGGATCGCCGACGCCAACGATCGCGCTGATCTGGTCGAGCGATTGGCCAAGGCCAAGGACCGCATCACCGACCCGCAGATCCGGGTGGTGATCGCCGGACAGCTCAAACAAGGCAAGAGCCAGCTGTTGAACTCGCTTCTGAACGTTCCTGTCTCGCGGGTCGGTGACGACGAGAGCACGGTGCTGCCGACCGTGGTGACCTACGGCGAGACCGCCGCCGCGAAGCTGATCGTGGCGCGCGGCGAGGGCGAGGAACCCGAGGCCGTCGAGATCTCGATGGCCGACATCAAAAACGATCTGCGCAGGGCGCCGCAAGCCCACGGGCGTGAGGTGATCCGGGTCGAGGTGACCGCGGCCAGCCCGCTGCTCAAGAACGGGCTCGCGTTCGTCGACACCCCAGGCGTCGGCGGGCACGGTCAACCACATTTGTCGGCGACGCTGGGCCTGCTGCCCGACGCCGATGCCTTGCTGATGTGCAGTGACACCAGCCAGGAGTTCACCGAACCTGAGATGACGTTCATGCGGCAGGCCTTCGAGATATGCCCTGTCGCAACGATAATCGCGACCAAGACCGATCTCTACCCGCACTGGCGCCAGATCGTCGAGGCCAACAAGGCCCACCTGCAACGCGCGGGTGTCACCGTCCCGATGATCCCGGCCTCCTCGCTGCTGCGCAGCCACGCGATCGCGCTCAACGACAAGGAACTCAACGAAGAGTCGAACTTCCCGGCCATCGTGAAGTTCCTGAGTGAGCAGGTGCTGGCGCTACAGAACGGGCGGATCCGCGACCATGTCGTCAACGAGATCTATTTGGCTGCTGAACATTTGACGCTCAAGGTCAAGGCCGAGCTGTCCGCACTCAACGACCCCGACACGCGGGATCGGCTCAAGGAGGACCTCGAACGGCGCAAGCAGGAGGCCCAGGATGCGTTGCAGCAGACAGCATTGTGGCAGCAGGTGCTCAACGACGGGATCGCCGATCTGACCGCCGATGTCGACCACGACCTGCGCGGGCGGTTCCGCATCATCGGCCAACACATCGAGAAGGTCATCGACACCTGCGACCCGACGCATCACTGGGCCGAAATCGGAGCCGAACTCGAGAACGCGGTCGCCACGGCCGTTGGCGACAACTTCGTCTGGGCGTACCAACGGGCCGAGGCGCTGGCCGCAGATGTCGCGCGCACGTTCGTCGAGGCGGGCCTCGACGCGGTCAGCATGCCCCAGCTCGACCCCAGCCGGATGGGCGCCAGCCTCGGGGAGATGAAGTCTGTGGGCAAGCTGGAGGCCAGGCCGGTCCGTGCGGGGCGCAAGCTGACCATGGGGATGCAGGGCTCGTACGGCGGCGTTTTGATGTTCGGCATGATGACGTCGTTCGCGGGTCTGGGCATGTTCAACCCGATCTCGCTGGGGGCGGGTCTGCTGATGGGGCGCACGGCGTACCGCGAGAACATGGAGAACCGGATGCTGCGGGTCCGCAACGAAGCCAAGACCAACACCCGCCGCTTCCTTGACGACACGCAGTTCGCGGTCGGCAAGGAATCGCGCGATCGGCTCAAGGCGATCCAGCGGCAGCTGCGCGACCACTACCGCGGCATCGCCAACCAGACCTCTCGATCACTCAACGAGTCGCTGCAGGCGACCATCGCCGCCGCGCAGGTGCAAGAGGCCGAACGCAGCGGCCGGATCAAGGAACTCGAGCGCCAGCTGAACATCCTCAATCAGGTCACCGATCACGCCACCAAACTGATGCCACCCGAATCCGCGCCTGAACCCGTCAAGACCACGTAGCCGCGGCGGTGCCTAAGCTGGACTCTTGGCCATCGCCGAACGCCGGAGAGCAGGCAGGAGCATTGGTGGGCAGCGCGAGATGAGCACGAGCGACCAGGTACGCGCGATCCTGGGTGGAACCATCCAGGCGTACCAGGCCGATCCTGCTTACGCTTATCGCCCCGATGTGCACAACGAGCTCGAGCGCATCGGCGGTCGGCTCAACCAGCCGATCCGGATCGCGCTGGCCGGCACGCTCAAGGCGGGCAAGTCCACGTTGGTGAATGCGCTTGTGGGCGAGGACATTGCGCCGACCGACGCCACCGAGGCCACCCGCATTGTGACGTGGTTCCGGCACGGTCCCACTCCGAAGGTGACCGCGAATCATCGCGGCGGCAGGCGATCCAACGTGCCGATCGGGCGCGATCCCAACGAGGGCGGGCTGACGTTCGACTTCGCCACGCTCGACCCCGAGGACATCGTCGACCTCGATGTGGAGTGGCCGGCCGCCGAGCTGATCGACACCACGATCATCGACACTCCGGGTACGTCGTCGCTGTCCCGCGACGTCTCGGAGCGCACCCTGCGCCTGCTCGTACCCGCGGACGGGGTGCCAAGGGTCGATGCGGTGGTCTTTCTGTTGCGGACGCTGAACGCCGCCGATATCGCGCTGCTCAAGCAGATCGGCGAGCTGGTCGGCGGTTCCGCGGGCGCGTTGGGCGTGATCGGCGTGGCCTCTCGCGCCGACGAGATCGGGGCAGGGCGCATCGATGCGATGCTGTCGGCCAAGGACGTCGCGACGCGGTTCACCGCCGAGATGGAGCGGACCGGGACGTGTCAGGCAGTGGTTCCGGTGTCCGGCCTGCTGGCGTTGACGGCACGGACGCTGCGGCAGAGCGAGTTCGTCGCGCTGGAGAAGTTGGCGGCGGTGGACGCCGCCGAGCTGACCAAGGCGATGCTGTCGGTGGACCGCTTCGTCCGCGACGACAGCCAGTTGCCGGTGGATGCGGCGACGCGGGCCGCACTGCTGGACCGGTTCGGCATGTTCGGGATCCGCATTTCGATCGCGGTGCTGCGCGCCGGTGTCAGCGATTCGGTGGCGCTGGCCGACGAATTGTTGGAGCGCAGCGGACTGGTGGCGTTGCGGGAGGTCATCGATCAGCAGTTCGGGCAGCGGTCGGATCTGCTCAAGGCGCACACCGTGTTGCTGTCGCTACGGCAGTTCGTCCAGGCCAACCCGATCTATGCGACGCCCTACATACTGGCCGACATCGACCCGCTGCTCGCGGACACGCACGCATTCGAAGAGCTCCGGTTACTGAGCCAGTTACGTTCGCGGCCAACGACGTTGAACGACGACGAGATGGCCTCGCTGCGACGGATCATCGGCGGTTCGGGTACCGACGCGGCGAGCAGGCTCGGCCTGCAGCCGGACAACCCCTACGACGGGCCGCGCGCGGCGTTCGCGGCCGCACAGCGCTGGCGCAGGCGTGCAGAGCATCCGTTGAACGACCCGTTCACCACCAGGGCGTGCCGGGCGGCGGTCCGCAGCGCAGAGGCGTTGGTGGCCGGTTACGCCGCCCAGCACCGGGCCTAGGGGCTCGGCGTCGCCGTCACCGTCTCGGTCACCGTTTCGGTGCTGGTTTCGGTGGTGATGATCGTCGTCGTCGGCGGCGGAGTGGTCGTCGTCGTGGTCGTCGTGGTGGTCGGCTCCGTGGTGGTGGGCGCCACCGGTGGCGCGGTGATGGTCTCGGTCACGGTCTGGGGAGACACCGTCGTCGTGGCGGGTGCGGTGGTCCGCGCCGTCGTCGTCAGCGGCGTCAGCGACGTGGGTTCGGTAGTGGAGTCATTACCGCTGATCAGACTGGCCAGCCCCCACACGATCAGGGCGACGAGCAGGGCGCCGATCGCGCCGAACGCGACCAGCGCAGCGGGCTTGCGGTACCAGGGCACCGGCTCCTCGGGCGGCGCGCCGGGGCCGCCGTCGCCGTAATTGATGTACGCCGTCGGTTCGTTGTCCGGATGGTTCGGGTCGGGAGGTCCGTATCGCGCCACGGCCACCGATAGTAGGCGCTCAGGGGTTCGGATAGAGCGTGCGCGTCACATTCGTCCGGGGTCGGCGCGTCGTACGGGTCGTGGTCTCCGCGTCGTCCTCGTCAGCCTCGCTGGTGGGCGGCCGCTCGCTGCTTGTAGTCGTCTCACTGCTCGAGGTCGTCTCGCTGCCGGAAGTCGTCGTTTCCGAGGGCGGCGGGTCGTTGATCTCCGTCGTCTCGGGAGGGTTGGTGCTGGTGACTGTTCCGGTGGTCGCGGTGGTGGCCGTCGGGGTCTCGGTCGGGGTGAACGTCGGCTCCACGTAGTTCAGCGGGGCCTGCGGCGGCGCGCTGGACCGGCCGGCAACGAAGGAGACCGCCAACACGAGGAGCCCGATCGCGACCAGGCCGAGCAGGCTAGCGCCGACGACTTCCGGCGTGCGGTTGTACCAGGGCTGCTGCGGCGGGTCTTCACCGCGGCCGTGGTCGTTGCTGTTGCCGCCGGGCACGGCCACTGATCGTAGGGCCGCGGGCCCGCGTGCGCCCGCTCAGCGAAACTGCGGAAGCACCTCGCGGGCGACAAACTCCAGGTGGGCGAGGTCTGACATATCGAGAACCTGCAGGTATACCCGTTGTACGCCGGCCTGGAGGAAAGGTCCCAGCTTGTCGGCGATCTCGGTTGCCGTGCCGACCGTCGGGGAGTTGCTCCGCAATTCGTCGACCTCGCGGCCGATCCCGGCCGCCCTGCGGGCGATCTCGCCGTCGTCGCGGCCGGCGCACAGCACGAACGCCGCGGAGTACGTCATCGAATCGGCGGAACGCCTGGCATCGGAAACGGCCGCAGCGACGCGCTCGAACTGGGTCTTGACCGTGTCCAGTCCTACGAACGGGACGTTGAATTCGGTGGCGTATTTCGCCGCGAGCGCTGGCGTCCGCTTGGCGCCCTGGCCGCCGATGATCACCGGCGGGTGCGGTGACTGCGCGGGTTTGGGCAGGCCGGGAGAGTCGACGACGGTGTAGTGCCGGCCGGAGTAGTCGAACGTCTCACCCTGGGGCGTCGTCCACAGACCGGTGATGATCTCGAGCTGTTCGGTGAGCCGGTCGAATCGTTCGCCAAGCGACGGGAACGGGATCGCGTACGCCTGGTGTTCGGCCTCGAACCAGCCCGCGCCGAGGCCGAATTCCACTCGGCCCCCGCTCATCTCGTCGACCTGGGCGACCGATATCGCCAGTGGGCCCGGATATCGGAAGGTCGCGGAGGTCACCATCGTTCCCAGGCGGATCTTGGAGGTCTCGCGCGCGATACCCGCCAGCGTGACCCAGGAGTCGGTCGGGCCCGGCAGGCCGTCACCGCTCATCGCCAGGTAGTGATCGGATCGGAAGAACGCGGAGAAGCCCAGATCTTCGGCGGCTCGCGCGACGGCGAGCTGGTCGGCGTACGACCCGCCCTGCTGCGGTTCGACGAAAACCCGGAAATCCACCGATGCGCTCACGGACGCCAGCTTAGATACGACCGACGGATCACAGGCCGCGACGGTTTCCGCGCACCGCCTCGACGGTCGCCGGGTCGCCGTCGAAGTCCAAACGCACTTCGTCGCGACCGGAGATGAACAGCAGCAGTTCCTGCGCTTCGCCGACGATGGTCAGTGGTTGACCCTTTCCGACCGTGGCCAGCACCTTGCCCTGCGGTGTCTTCAGCGTCATCCGCGCGGGCGCCTTTGCCAGCGTCATCTTCGCCATCAGCGGCAGCGAACGCGTCAGGGCGTTGACCGTGCTGTCGTCCAGAGGTCTTGGCTCCCAACCGGATTGCGCGCGCCGGACGTCTTCGTGATGGATGTACATCTCGCCCATGTTGGCCACCGGGTCGAGCAGTTTGAACGGCGAGTACAGCGGCGGGCCGGAGGCGACCTTGTCGAGCAGTTCCTCCCAGTCGGTCTGCGCGGTCCGCCGTTGCACTTTGTCGGTGTATCCGGCCAGTGCCGGGAGCATGATCCCCGGGGTGGCGTCGAGCCTGCGCTCGCGTACCACCAGATGCGCGGCGAGATCCCGGGTGGTCCAGTCCCCACACAGGGTGGGGGCGTCCGGTCCGACCTCGCGCATGGTCTCGACGAGGGCGGCGCGTTCCCGTTGTGCGGCGGTCATTCCTCCACCTTAGGGACGGGCGACCTCACACGCCCCACTTGACCATCTCCCGGCCGGGATGGGCCTCGTGCCACGCCACGATCGCGGCGTCCCAGTCGTCGCCGTCCAATTCGGTGATCGACGCCGGGAAGATCCCGTCCTCTTCCTTGCGGGTGTGCTCCCAGAGGTCCTCGACGGCGTCGCGGATGGCCTGCTGATCGGCCTCGCGAGCCAGGTCCACGGAGGCCAGGAGGTCGGCGAGTTCACGGTGCTCGCGAACGAGGGGCTCGATGTGCTCGGCGAACAACTCCTCGCGCATGAGGGCCTTGAACAGGCCGTTCTCCTCGCCGCGCCAGTGGCTGCTCAACTCCTCGGCCATCTGCGCCAGAAGCTGTCGCGCTGTGTCGAGGTCGCCGCGGTCGATCGCGCGCACCGCGTCGCCGCCCAGGTTGAGGACGTGGGCGTGCTCGGCGATGTAGTCCCGGATCAAGGGCATGTCGCGGCATCCGCAGTACTGACACATCCCTCGCGACGCTACCCGTGCAGCGGGCGATGTCGCTCCTGGAACAGGTATCGGAAACGTGGCATGAGCGTGGCCTCGTTGATGTGCGCAGTTCCCGGAGCGAGACTTCACCCGAAGCCCGCAGGGTTCTGCTGGCCAAGGCGGTAGGTGAGGCCGATCCCTACCGAAGCTGGGTGCGCCGATACCGCTCATCAGCTGAGCGGGCGGGGTTCAGCGGCCACATCGCCGCAGCCGAGTCCATGGGGGCAGGTGATAGCTGACCTGCGGTACACAGACCGCCGTGCGACCGATCCGTCGAATCTCAGGTGTAGACGACATGGACGCGGTCGATACGCCCCTCGAACGGGAACGGGGCGCGTTCGCGGTAGTCCGGCGAAACCGGTGAACCGAGGCAGGTGCCGATGTCGAGGCAGTCGTTGGCGGTGAACAACAGTGGAGCGCTCACTGGAACCTGTCCTGTCGCAACGGTTTCCCCACCGACGACCAGAGTGATGTCCAGTGGTCCGGCGGGTCGCTGTTCGGCGTAGCGGGTTTGAACCGAGATGGTGGTGCGCCCCGGCGGGATTCTCGCACCGGACCGGATCTTGGTGCGCTGCAGGATGAACAGGTTGTACTCGTAGCACAAGTACCCGTCCTCGAGATAGCAGGTCAGCCCTCCGGCGGCGGCTCCGAGCGCGTACAGCACGCCGTTTGCGTCGGCGGGAACTTCGGCATCGATGGTTACGACGTTGTCCTTATTGCCCAGCGCCGGCGCACAGAACTCCGGCATGCGCACCATGTCTCCGGAGAACTCCCACTCCCGGTACGGCGGAGCGATCCGCAACTCGGGGTGATAGACGGGCACCCACAATCCGCCGCCGATCGGGAGCACCGAATTGCGCGCAGCCTCGATGGCAAACATCTCGCGCATCTGGGTCAGCTTCTCGGGCTGTTGTTGCGCCAGATCTTCGGCCTGCGACCAGTCCTCGTCGAGGTGATAGAGCTCCCAGGCGTCAGCATCGGGTGTCCAGGTGGCAATGCCCTCGGGCTGTCCTGGCACCCACGGGAGCCGCGGCCCGCGGGTACACGCCAGCCACCCGTCGTGATAAATGGCGCGGCTGCCCATGATCTCGAAGTACTGGGTCTTCTTGCCGCCAGCGGCGTCACGATCGGTCAGGGTGGCGGCGAAACTGGCACCGGCCAGCGGGATCTGAGGTTCACCGTTGACCACTCGCGGCGCAGTGATGCCGACGATGTCGTAGATGGTGGGAACGATGTCGTTGCAGTGCAGGAACACATCACGTGGTGTGGAATCCGCGGCGATCTTGGCGGGCCACTTGACCGCCATCGGGTTGCGGGTTCCACCGAGATGAGAGGCCAGCAGTTTCATCCCCTTGTACGGCGTGCTGCCTGCCCACGCCCACGCGGCGTGGTACTGGTTGTCGACCAGAGGCGAGCCGAGCATGTCGAGACCGCCGAGCTCGTCGAGCGCGTCGATGTGCTGGCGGACTGTTGTCGGAATCCCGTTCTGCGCCAACAGTTCGGCGATCGTTCCGTTCTGCCCTTCACCCGACGAACCGTTGTCGCCCCAGATGTAGAGGAACAGCGTGTTGTCGCCGTACCCCAGCGCGTCCAGTTCGTCGGCGATACGGCCGACCTGGACGTCGACGTGCTCGGCGTAACCGGCCGCGACCTCCATGAGGCGGCGCTGGAACGGCTTCTCGTCCTCGGGGATGCTGTCCCAGGAGGCCAGCGAGTCGTCGCGCTCGGTGAGCTTGCAGTCAGGAGGAAGCCAGCCCTTCTCCTTGGCCCGGTCGAACACCCGCTGCCGGTAGGAATCCCAACCGTCGTCGAACCGACCCGCGTACTTGTCGGCCCACTCCTTCATGATGTGGTGCGGGCCGTGCAGGCAGCCGCTGGCCCAGTACATGAAGAAGGGTCTTTCAGCCCTGAACGCCTTGTGCCGACGCAACCACGAGATCGCGTCGTCGGCCAGGTCCTCCGACAGGTGATACCCCTCTTCAGGGGTCCGCGGTGGGGCGACGACGGTGGTATTGCGGACCAGATGCGGCTCGTACTGCGAGGCCTCTCCCGCGAGGAACCCGTAGAAGTACTCGAAACCCAGACCCGTCGGCCAGTTCTCGAACGGCCCGGCGGCAGTGGTCTCCTCGGCGGGGGTGTTGTGCCATTTGCCAAACGCGGCTGTGGCATAACCATACTGCTTGAGCACCTCAGCCACCGTCGCGCTGGAGCGCGGGATCTTGCCGGCGTAACCGTCCCAGTCGTTGGCCAGTTCGGCGATCTGGCCGTTGCCGATCTCATGGTGGTTGCGTCCGGTCAGTAGCGACGCGCGGGTCGGTGAGCACATCGCAGTGGTATGGAACCTGTTGTAGGACACACCTTCCGAACAGACCCGATCCATGGTGCCGGTGCGCACTTCGCCGCCGAAGGTGCTCGGCAGGCCGGGGCCGGCGTCGTCGATGAGCACGATCACGATGTTGGGTGCGTCGTCGTGCAGCCGCCACGGGACCACTCGCTGGGCGTACGTCGACTCCTTCAGCGTGCGCCCGGCGACGCTCGCCGACCGGGTGGGAGGAAACGGTAGTGTCTCACCCCACGGCAGCTTCGGAGCGACCATCTCGGTGGCAGCGCGTTCGGGCATCGTTGTCCTTCCCTGGTTCCAGCTCATCACCCTAGACACTGGGGGCCGTGGTCACCGCAGGAACGGATTGTGTTCCGGCAGCGGCTTGATCAACGGATCGAGTAGCGCAGCGGATTGATCGATGGTGAGCACGTCGGCCGGGTCGAGCACGATGAACTCGCGTGCGGTCTCGTCGTACTCCCACACGTCCTCACCGACGAGTAGTCCGTCGGCGTAGGGCCAGATCATGTGCTCGGCGGTCTTGACCAAGTAAGTGGCCTCAGGATCGGCGGGCACCCCCTCGGCCGCCAAGATGGCACCGGGGGTCTGTTGATAGATGAACGACGTCGACACGATCATGTCGTCGCTGATCGCCAGCTTCTCGTCGTCGGCATAGAAAACGCACTGCGCCGTATCTCGCCATTGCCGGTAGAGCGTCTTGACGGCATCCGTGCCCTCGACGGTCACACTCTTGCCGAGCATACTGAAGTGGTACACGGGTTTCTCGACCGTCATGTCCGGGGCGAAGATCTCCTCGTACCGGCCGGCCATCTCCAGGTAGCGGTGCCGGTTGTAGGCGTGCAGCAGGTAGAGATGACGGGGGTTGTCCGTGGTCTCGATCAAGCGTTCCACGGCCCGGTTGGTCTGGGTGATGTCGAATCTGCTCATGCTGGGTCCTTTCAGGTTGTGGCGAACAGGTTTCGAAGGATGGATTTCTTGAACTTGCCGGTGGCGGTGCAGGGGATCGCTTCCATGAACTCGAACCGGTCGGGCAGTTGCCACTTGGCGAACTCCTGGGCCAGATGGTCGCGCAGTTCATCGGCCGACGCCCGCCCGCCGTCGCGGAGCGCCACGACGGCCAGCGGGCGCTCGCCCCAGCGGTCATCGGGCACCGCGATCACGGCGGCCTGCGCGACGGCGACGTGCGACATGAGCTGGTTCTCCAGGTCCACCGAGGAGATCCACTCGCCGCCGGACTTGACGAGGTCTTTCGACCGATCGCAGATCCGGATGCAGCCGTGCGGGTCGATCCGCACCACGTCCCCGGTGCGGAACCAGCCGTCGGGTGTGAAGCTCTCGGCGCCCCGCCCGCCGTGGTAACTCGACGCCACCCAGGGACCGCGCACCTCCAACTCGCCCATGGCGGCGTCGTCCCAAGCGATCAGGGCTCCGTTGTCGTCGCGCGCCCGGATCTCAAAGAACGGGGTGGCGACACCCTGCCGGGTGCGATGGCCATACTGCTCGTCACGCTCGCTCTCGAGGAGGTGCCCCGGCAGCCGGCAGACCGCTCCCAGCGGTGCGGTCTCGGTCATGCCCCACGCCTGCACGACAGTCAAGCCGTGGCGGTCGAACCCCTCGAACATCGACCGCGGTACGGCCGCGCCCCCGACGATCAGCCGGTCCAGCTCCGAAAGGTCCCACCTGTCCGGTTCGGCGTCGAGTGCCGCGAGCATCCCCATCCACACCGTCGGCACACCCGCCGTCATCGTGACTCGTTCAGCGGCACACAGATCGAGCACGCTTTCGGCATCCAGCCGCGGCCCCGGCAACACCAGGCGAGCGCCGGCCAGCGCCGCAGCGTACGGCAGGCCCCACGCGTTGGCATGAAACATCGGTACGACGGGAAGAATTGTGTCGTATGCCGACACCGCCAGCTGGTCGGGCAGCGCGGCGACGAGCGAATGCAACGCAAGCGCTCGGTGGGAATACACGACCCCCTTGGGCCGCCCGGTGGTGCCGGATGTGTAGCACATCGCCGCCGCGCGGGACTCGTCGAGGCCGGGCCACTCGACAGGCTCGGCGTCGGCTATCAGCGACTCATAGTCCAGCGTGCCCGCCGGTGCTTCACCGGTGTGCGCGACGACGATGACATGTGTGAAAAAGTGCGCGTCGCGGAAGCTTTCGAACACCTCCAACAACGACTCGTCGACGACTATCACGTTGTCCTCGGCGTCACCGACGATGAAGCCGAGTTCGTCGGGGAACAGCCGCGGGTTGAGTGTATGGATGACCGCACCCATGGCGGGAACCGCGAAATACAGTTCGAGGTGTTCGCTCTGATTCCAGAGCAGTGTGGCTACCGGTTCGCCCTCGCGAACACCAAGTGCCGAAAGTGCCCCGGCGAGTCGCCGCGCCCGATTCACGCAGGTGCCGAGGGTCGTCCGGCTGATCGCCCCCGAGGGGCGGCGAGACACGACCGGCTGGTCGGCGTGGAACCGTTCGGCCCGTTCCACGATGGCGGTCAGCGTGAGCTGGTAATCGTCCATGCTGTTGCTGCGCAGCGTGTATGCGGTCATTTGGTCGCCTTCCTGCTCTGCGGCACAGTTGAATTCGCCGCATGGGCGGCGTCACGCAGCTCGTCCAGGCCGGCGCGCAGAGCGTCGAGGATCGGCCATGGGTCGTCGACGAGTTCGCGGTCGACGACGATGCCGAACTCGAGCGAGTCCAGGTAGCTCATCACGGTGATGTTGATGCCGATTCCGTCCAGAACCCCCGAAACCGGGAACTGCGCACGCTGGCGGGCACCACCGAGGTACAGCGGGGCCGACGGGCCCGGAACATTCGAGATCATCACGTTCGCAGGCTGATTGAGCCCGCGCAGGCCGGCCAGCCGCGACGTCGCCCTGGCCGCCTGAGCGAACAGCGCCGGCGGGATGAAGTGATTGGCGTCCTGCAACAGCGATGCGGGCAGCGCGCGGTGGCGCTCTTTGGCGTCGCGCATCGCGTCGTTGATGCGGCTTAGCCGCACAACCGGATCGGCCTCGTCGGTGGGCAGGGCGGTCAACATCACCGAGACCCGGTTGCCGAAGGTGCCGCGCTGCTCCGGGGTTCGCACCGACATCGGGATGAAGCTGGCCAGCGGCTCGTCGGGCAGCTCGGACTGGTCACCGAGCCAGGACCGCAGACCCGCGGTGCAGATGGCCAGGACGACGTCGTTGACGGTGCACCCGAACGTGTTCTTGACGTCTTTGACTTCGTCGAGTGACAACGAACCGAAGGCGACGCGGCGGTGCGGTGACACGCGAGCCTGAAACCGGGTGCGCGGCGCGGAGATGTCGCTGCCCCGCCAAGTCGCGCCGCCGGCGCCACCCCGAAACGCGCGCTTGACCAACCGGCTGCTGCGCGCAACGGCCTTCACGCCGGGCAGGTGCCGAATGGTCGGCACATCGTCGAGGTGCGGCAACGCTGTCGGGCCTGCGCGCAGCACCCGAAACGGCTGGCGCAGCAGGCCCACCAGGCCGCGGCCCAGCATTTCCACTTCCGAGGGGAAGCTCTCGGCGAGGACCTCCGGCGCGGGTCCGCGCGCGCGACCCGTCGTGCCATCCGTCGTCTCGTCGAGCAGGATACTCATCACCTCGGCGCCGGACACGCCATCGACCGCGGCGTGGTGCATCTTCGTCAGCACCGCTACACCGCCGTCGGCGAGGCCGTGGATCACGTACACCTCCCATAGCGGGCGGGCCCGGTCGAGTTGGCGGCCGATGATTCGAGCCACCTGCTCGGCGAGCTGGCCCGCGTCACCCGGTGACGGGAGCGCGAGTTCACGGACGTGGTACTCGATGTCGAAAGTGCCGTCGTCCACCCAGTACGGGTAGTCCAGAGCGAACGGGACCTCTGCGAGCCGCCAGCGGAAGGTGGGCAAGAGATGCAAGCGGCTGCCGATGACGTCACGGACGAGGTCGGCATCCAGTGGCAGGCCGGTCGCGGTGTGCGACTCGTAGACACCGAGGACGCTGACGTGGCCCTGCACGCGAGCGTTTTCCATGGCCAGAAACTGGGCGTCGAGGCTGGTCAGTTGTCGCATACGATGATGGTCGTCCGGGCTGGCCCCGGCTTTCTTGTCTGCGCGCGCCAACGTTGTGCCCGGCCGTTGTGGATTTTGCGTATCACCGGTGGCCGGCGGCGATACCGTTCTCTGCATGGAGCTGGCCTGGGCGGGTGCGCAGGGTGAGGACCGACGTCGGGTGTGGTCGTCGGTGCTGTGTCCGTCGGCCACCGAACTCGCGGCGCGGGCGAGTGAGATCTCCGCTGCAGTCAACGATTTCACCAGCGAGCGGCTGCCCGAACTGCTCGCCAGCGCCGAGGCACTCGAAGTGAACCGGGCGAGTACCGAGGCCAGTATCCGAGATTTCGCCGAAGTGCTGCTGGCCGGTGCCGATCCCGGTGAGGCGGCGCGGCTGGCATCGCCGACGCTCGCCTATGCCCTGGACGGTGCGCAACACGCCATCCCGTTGGCCACCCTGATGCGCAGCTACCGACTCGGACACGCCGCGACCGCCCAACACTTCACCTCAATCCTGGAAAGCCACGCGCGCGACGCCGAGGAGTTGATCCTGGCAACGGAATTGAGTTCGGAGTGGATGTTCGCCTATGTGGACGCCGCGCTGTGTCTGGTGGAGGAGGCCTACACGGCAGAGCGCGACCGATGGCTGCGCAGCGCCGCGGCGAGCCAGGCCGAGACCATCGGCACCATCCTGGCCGGTGCGCCGATCGACACCGAGGTGGCGAGCAGGCGGTTGCGCCACGACGTCCGCCGAGTGCACGTTGCGGCGATTGCTTGGCTGGACTCGCATGAGGAGGGCCGCAACACCCAAGCACTGCTGGAGTCAGCCATCCGCGACATCGCCGCGGCGATCGGTGACCAGAAGCCACTGGTGCATCCGCTCGGCATCCTTTCGGCCGCGGCGTGGATCGGCTCGCACAGCGAGGTCCCGCCGAAAGTGCTCGACGAGTTGCGCTTTCGCACCGTCACGGCGCCAGGGGTACGGATCGCGGTCGGGGAACCAGCGCGCGGCATCGCGGGTTTCCGGAGCAGTCACGTCGAGTCGCTCGAAGCCCAACGGGTCGCCCGGCTAACCGGGCGCCCCGCGGGCAGTGTCACGCGTTACCACTCGGTCTCGCTGCGTGCGCTTGCCACCGTCGACGCCGACCAGGCGGCGACGTTCGTGCGACGCGAACTCGGCAAGCTGGGGGCGGCGGATGAGGCGACCCGCCGGCTGGCCGCGACGCTGCGGACCTACCTCGAGGAGAACGGCAGCCGCGGACGGACCGCCAAACGGCTACACGTGCACGAGAACACCGTCGCCTATCGGATCCGTCAGGCCGAGGAACTGCTGGGGCGTCCGGTGGACAAGCGCACCCTCGAGTTGCGCGCCGCACTGGCCCTCGTTGAGCTGGTCACCTAGGCAGCATCGCCTCGCGCACCTGCCCGACGCCGGCCAGTCGAGCGACCTCGCCTATCAAAACCGGTGCGAGAGCGCCGAATCCGACCAGCAGTCGCACGCCGGCCGACGCGACCGTCGTCTCCGGTCTATTCCGCTCCACCGCCTGGGCTACCGCTCGCGCGACGTCCTTCGGTGTGCTCGTGCCGAATCCGCGCGGAAGGGTGACGCCCGTGTCGGCCAACATCCCGGAGTCCCGGATCGGTCCGGGGAAGACGGTCGAAACCCCGACGCCCGTTCCGTGCAGTTCCTGCCGCAGGGCCAGGCCGAGGCCCCGCAAGCCCCACTTCGTCGCCGTGTAGACCGAGCCGTTGCCCGGGGTCGCGATGAGCCCCGCTCCCGAGGAGATGAACACGATATGGCCGCGCCCGCGTCGCTTCATCGGGCCCACCGCCGCTCGTGCGAGGGCCGCCGGAGCGAGAAGGTTGACGCGGATGGCATCGGCGATCTCGGCGTCGCTCAGCATCGCCAGGTCTTCCGGGATGCCGACGCCTGCGTTGGCGACGAGCACGTCGACCGGACCCGCGCGGTCCATCAGGTCGCGCACCTGATCGAGGTCGGTGAGGTCGGCGGTGAGCCCCCGAGCGACCGGTCCAAGCTCGCCGACCAGCCGCTTGAGCTCCAGCTCGCGTCGGCCCGTGACCGTCAGCGAACAGCCGCGCGCGGCCAGTTCTTGTGCGATCGCGTGGCCGATTCCACCCGTTGCACCGGTCACCAGGGCGTGTCGGCCCGCCAGCTGCGTCATTTCGTCATCTCGGCGGTCCGGGCGGCGACCCACCGCGCCAGCGGCGGAGCGCAGCGCGAGAGCGCATACATGACGTGCGCCTCGGCGGCGATCGGCGCCACGGCGCGGTCTCGGCCGACTGCGCGCAGGGTCTTGTGCGCGACGCGCTCGGGTGAGTACCCGCGCTTGCGGTAGGTCGACGCGAGCCGTGCGCGCCGCTCGTCGAGGTCGCCGTCGCCGCGGATCGGGCTGTTCTGCGTGATGGCGGTGTCGATGATGCCCGGGCACACCGCCGTGACACCGATGCGGTGTGGCCTGAGCTCCATCCGTAGAGCTTCCGACAATCCGAGGACGGCGAATTTCGTTGCGCTGTAGGCACTCAGCTGTGGATTGGCCAGCAGGCCGGCGGCCGAGGAGAGGTTGACGACGTGGCCGCCGCGGCTGGACTCGATCATGGTGGGCAGGAAGGCGTCGCAACCGTG
This sequence comes from Mycobacterium lehmannii, assembly GCF_001499925.1. Lineage (NCBI taxonomy): Bacteria > Bacillati > Actinomycetota > Actinomycetes > Mycobacteriales > Mycobacteriaceae > Mycobacterium > Mycobacterium lehmannii. The sequence goes on along the minus strand of NZ_LQIR01000067.1, from coordinate 218,329 downwards.
CACGACCCCCATCAGGTTGACGCCGACCAGCCACTGCCAGTCCTTGGCGCTGGTGTCGAGGAACCCGCCGACCAGTCCTACGCCGGCGTTGTTGACCACCATGTCCACCCCGTCGAAGCGGTCGAACGTCGCGTCGGCGAACGCGGACATCTCTGCGGCGTCGGACACATCGACACGGCGGGTCAGCACCTGTGTTCCCCGGCTGCGGGCCGCATCGGCGGTGTGGGCCAGACCGGCGTCGTCGATGTCGCACAGCGCGAGGCGGGCGCCGCGTTCGGCGCACAGCCGCGCCAGCTCGCGGCCGATGCCGCTGCCGGCGCCGGTGATCACCGCCACCCGGTCGGTGAGGTCTGCGGTTCTGAGTCGGGAGGTCGATCGAGGCATGGCGACCACGTTATGGCCGTGGCGTCGTGGATCGCTCGTGCGAAGCCGCCAACTGGTCCCTTGCCCGTTGTGGGGCAACGACAACGCACGCATCCCGGCGCCTCTCACGTCAGGTACCGAATGAGATGAGCGCCGATGAGGGCCATGGCTTCGCGAGCAGTATCCGTTTGCTTCCTCGTGAAGCCGTGGTCGATGCCGGGGAAGCTGCGGTGCGTGGTGGCCACACCTCGGCGAGCGAGTTCTGTGGCCAGCGCGTCGCCTTCGGGGCCGAGCGTGTCGAGTTCGCCGGTCATGACCAGGCTGGGCGGCATGGCTTCGGCGAGGGCGGTGTCGAACACCGGGGAGGCCAGTGGGTCGCGCCGGACGCTCGGGTCGATGACGTAGGCCTCGATGGCCAGGCGTTGAATCGTCGGAGAGATCCGCGGCCGCTTTTTGGCCGACGTTCGATCGAAGCGCGAGAGGTCCGTGACCGGAAACGTCAGAAGTGCTGCCCGCCAATCCAGCTCATCGTCTACCCGTGATTGCTGGCACACGTTAAGCGCTAGCTTGGCGCCTGCGCTGGCACCCGAGAGCGACATGCGTGAGGTGTTCCAGCCGTAGTGGGAGCCCTCATGGCGCAACCATCGTGCGATGTCATAGCACTGTTGCTCGGCCACCGGGTACTGAACCTGGGGCGCGGTGGCGTAGTCGGGCAGTACCACCACGGCGCCGACCTCGGCCGCGATGTACTCGGCGAGGTACTCCTCTTGCCGCGGGTTGCGCACGATGAACGCGCCGCCGTGCAGGTGCAGGGTGACGGGCGGGCCACCGCTCACTCCGGTCAACGGCGCCGCGGGATGCGGCTGGTAGATCAGGCAGCCGACGCTGCCGTGGCGGGTGGGCACGTTGATGCGGCCGGGCCCGGCGATATGGCGCGAGGTGAACCGGAAACTGCGCGGGATAGGAACGAGCGGAAGCAGGCGCTGGGCCGAATGCGCGGCCAGCCAGGTACCGGCGCGGCGCCTCGGCCGTGCTGGCATCGCTCAGGCGGCCGGGTTCGGGAGGTGCTTCCGTGCCGTGCCGAGAGCGTGGCCTGCGGTGATCGCCGCCGGGATCAGCACCGGCGAGAGTGTGAGCAGGAAAATCAGGACGGCCGAGATGTACGACGACATGGGTGACTCGCTTTCTCCGCGCAGCGGGTCGGCCGTGCGGTCCGGATAAGAGTCGGCCACCGCACGTCGCGTCCGCTTGTGCCGGCGTGACGAAAGCTCGCAGCGGATATGTCGCGGCCGCACATACCGGGCCTCGGATCGAACCGGGGAACAAAAGCCGTGGCGGCGCCGTTGAGCCTATCGATACTTGAGTGAAACAGACTCAAGTCTGGGTTGACAGGTTATAGTTCGTCGGCGCAGTCTTGAGTGCGGTGCACTCAGACCTCAACAAGCAGGACTATTTCAGGAGGAACAAACATGGCTCGTGCGGTCGGAATCGACCTCGGGACCACCAACTCCGTCGTCGCGGTACTGGAGGGTGGCGATCCCGTTGTCGTCGCGAACTCCGAGGGCTCCCGCACCACGCCGTCCGTCGTCGCGTTCGCGCGTAACGGAGAGGTGCTGGTAGGCCAGCCCGCCAAGAACCAGGCGGTGACCAACGTCGACCGGACCATCCGTTCGGTCAAGCGGCACATGGGCACCGACTGGTCCGTGGAGATTGACGACAAGAAGTACACGGCGCAGGAGATCAGCGCCCGAACGCTACAGAAGCTGAAGCGCGACGCGGAGAGCTACCTCGGTGAGGACATCACCGACGCCGTCATCACCGTGCCCGCCTACTTCAACGACGCTCAACGTCAGGCCACCAAGGAGGCCGGGCAGATCGCCGGCATGAACGTGCTGCGGATCGTCAACGAGCCCACTGCGGCAGCGCTGGCCTACGGCCTGGACAAGGGTCAGAGTGAGCAGACCATCCTGGTGTTCGACCTCGGTGGCGGCACGTTCGACGTCTCGTTGCTCGAGATCGGCGAGGGCGTCGTCGAGGTGCGCGCCACCAGTGGCGACAACCACCTGGGCGGCGACGACTGGGACGACCGGATCGTGGAGTGGCTGGTCGACAAGTTCAAGGGCACCTCCGGCATCGACCTGACCAAGGACAAGATGGCGATGCAGCGGCTGCGTGAGGCCGCCGAGAAGGCCAAGATCGAGCTGAGCTCCAGCCAGAGCACCTCGATCAACCTGCCCTACATCACCGTCGACGCGGACAAGAACCCGCTGTTCCTCGACGAACAGCTGACTCGCGCCGAGTTCCAGCGCATCACCCAGGATCTGCTCGACCGGACGCGTCAGCCGTTCCAGCAGGTGGTCAAGGACGCCGGTATCTCGGTGTCCGACATCGACCACGTGGTGCTGGTCGGCGGCTCGACCCGCATGCCCGCGGTGTCGGATCTGGTCAAGGAGATGACCGGCGGCAAGGAACCCAACAAGGGTGTCAACCCCGACGAGGTCGTCGCGGTCGGCGCCGCCCTGCAGGCCGGTGTGCTCAAGGGTGAGGTGAAGGACGTTCTGCTGCTCGACGTCACCCCGCTGTCCCTGGGTATCGAGACCAAGGGTGGCGTGATGACCAAGCTGATCGAGCGCAACACCACCATCCCGACCAAGCGGAGCGAGACCTTCACCACGGCCGACGACAACCAGCCGTCGGTGCAGATCCAGGTCTATCAGGGTGAGCGTGAGATCGCCGCGCACAACAAGCTGCTCGGCAGCTTCGAGCTGACCGGTATCCCGCCGGCTCCGCGCGGTGTGCCCCAGATCGAGGTCACCTTCGACATCGACGCCAACGGCATCGTGCACGTGACCGCGAAGGACAAGGGCACCGGTAAGGAGAACACGATCCGCATCCAGGAAGGCTCCGGCCTGTCCAAGGAGGAGATCGACCGGATGGTCAAGGACGCCGAGGCGCACGCCGAGGAGGACCGTAAGCGTCGCGAGGAGGCCGACGTCCGCAACCAGGCGGAGTCGCTGGTCTACCAGACCGAGAAGTTCGTCTCCGAGCAGCGTGGTGCCGAAGGTGGCTCGAAGGTCCCCGAGGACACGCTGACCAAGGTGGACGCGGCGATCGCCGATGCCAAGAAAGCGCTGGAAGGCACCGACATCGGTGAGATCAAGTCGGCCATGGAGAAGCTCGGCGTCGAGTCGCAGGCCCTCGGCCAGGCCATCTACGAGGCCACCCAGGCCGAGCAGGCGGCGAGCGGCGGTGCGGACGCCGGTCCGGCGGACGACAACGTCGTGGACGCCGAGGTCGTCGACGATGAATCTGACAAGGAGAACAAGTGACAGGAAACGATCCGCACGAGCCGGTGACCGTCACCGACAAACGGCGCATCGATCCCGTCACCGGTGAAGTGAGAGAAGCAGGTTCGGATCCGGCGCCGGACTCGGCGCCGGACGAGCCCACTGCGACGGCAGCAGGGGAGGAGGCCGACAAGGCCTCCGAACTGCTCGCCGATCTGCAGCGCGTGCAAGCCGATTTCACGAACTACCGCAAGCGGGCGTTGCGCGATCAGCAGGTGGCCGCGGACCGGGCGAAGGCTTCGGTCATCTCTGAGCTGTTGCCGATCCTCGATGACCTCGACCGCGCGCGAAGTCACGGTGACCTCGAGACCGGTCCGTTCAAGGCGATGGCCGACAAGTTGGTCAACACCCTTGAGGGGCTGGGTCTTTCGGGATTCGGCGACGAGGGCGACGACTTCGACCCCGAACTCCACGAGGCCGTCCAGCACGAGGGTGAGGGCACTCACCCCGTCCTCGGCACCGTGATGCGACGCGGGTACAAGGTGGGCGACCAAGTCGTGCGCCATGCCCTGGTCGGGGTGGTGGACACGGTCCCCGGGGACGACGCCCACGATGGCGACGCCGCCTCGAGTGACGGTGCGCCGGAAGCCGAAGCCGAATGACGAGGAGGTGGCGCGGAATCGCCGAGAGCGGCGGATCCCGCGCCACCTTCGACTCGTCGGCGACGATGGATCCCACGAGATTCGTGGGCAACCAGCAAAATCTAAGTGAGACTGCGATAAACCTACAGAAGCGGAAGGAGGTGACGCGGTATGGCCCAGCGTGAATGGGTCGAGAAGGACTTCTACTCCGAGCTCGGCGTCTCCTCTGACGCCAGCGATCAGGACATCAAGCGGGCGGCCCGAAAGTTGCTCGCGGAGAACCATCCCGACCGCAACCCCGGCAACTCGGCCGCCGAGGAGCGGTACAAGGCCGTCTCCGAGGCCAAGGAGGTGCTCACCGATCCGGCCAAGCGCAAGGAGTACGACGAGACCCGGCGGCTGTTCGCCAACGGCGGGTTCGGCCGGGGCCGGTTCGGCGGCGGTGGGGGCTACGGCGGGTTCGGCGGCGGCGACGGCGTCGAGTTCAACCTGAACGACCTGTTCGATGCGGCCGGTCAGACCGGCGGCGCGAACATCGGCGACCTGTTCGGTGGCCTCTTCGGCCGCGGCGCACAGCAGCCGCGACCCAGCAGGCCGCGTCGAGGCAACGACCTCGAGACCGAGGCGGAGCTGTCGTTCCTGGAAGCCACCAAGGGTGTGGCGATGCCGTTGCGGCTCACCAGTCCCGCGCCGTGCACGAACTGTCATGGCAGCGGCGCCCGCCCCGGTACGAGTCCGAAGGTCTGCCCAAACTGCAACGGGTCCGGGGTGATCAACCGCAACCAGGGTGCGTTCGGATTCTCCGAGCCGTGCACCGAGTGTCGCGGCAGCGGGTCGATCATCGAGCACCCCTGTCAGGATTGTAAGGGCACCGGCGTGACCACCCGCACCCGCACGATCAACGTGCGGATTCCGCCGGGTGTGGAGGACGGTCAACGGATTCGGTTGGCCGGCCAGGGCGAAGCGGGCCTGCGCGGCGCACCGTCGGGCGACCTGTACGTCACCGTTCACGTCAGGCCCGACAAGGTGTTCGGCCGTGACGGCGACGACCTGACCGTTACCGTACCCGTCAGCTTCCATGAATTGGCGCTGGGCACAACGCTTTCGGTGCCGACACTGGAAGGCAAGGTCGGCGTGCGAGTGCCCAAGGGCACCTCCGACGGACGCATCTTGCGCGTGCGCGGCCGTGGTGTGCCGAAACGCTCTGGCGGACACGGCGATCTGCTGGTGACGGTGAAGGTGGCGGTGCCGCCGAACCTGGAGGGCGAGGCGGCCGAGGCGTTGGAGGCCTATGCGAAGGCGGAGCGGGCCAGCGGCTTCGATCCGCGGGCCGGATGGGCAGGTGCGTAATGGCTGCGAAGCGGTCCAATGACGAGGCCCGTACGTTCCTGATCTCCGTGGCCGCCGAGCTGGCGGGCATGCATGCCCAGACGCTGCGCACGTATGACCGGCTCGGGCTGGTGCGTCCGCAACGTACCTCCGGTGGCGGCAGGCGCTACTCGCAGCACGACGTCGAGTTGCTCCGCGAGGTGCAACGGCTGAGCCAGGACGAGGGTGTCAACCTCGCGGGCATCAAGCGCATCATCGAGCTGACCAACCAGGTCGAGGCGCTGCAGGCACGGGTCCGGGAGCTGACCGAGGAAGTCGAGGCGCTGCGCGGGTCGCCGCGCCGCGATATCGCCGTGATGCCCAAGAGCACCGCGGTCGTGGTCTGGCAGCCCGGAGCCGGCCGGCGGCGACGCCAGGCGGAGTAGAGCCTTCGTCAACGAATCCTGATCGAGAACCGAGCGGTCTCCGGCTTGCCTGGGGCCGCTTTTCGGTATCCGCCTCTGCGCAGCGCGTCCGTCGGGGCCGCCATCGGTTCGATGCCGATCAGGTCATCGTTGGGTGGCGCGAAGAGTTGCGCTGCGGGATAACCGGTTTCGAACGTCACGTCGATGCGGCGCGCACCTCCGGCGAGGGTGAAAACCGCCCCTTCGGGCACCTGGTCGAAACCGTCGTCGTAGGCGGTGACCATCAGGGTCTGCTCACCACCTGGCCACGATTCGTGAGCGCCGGTGGGTATGCCCTTGTCGTCCACCGGCAGATGGCGCATCGCCGGGGTGCGCAGCGTCCACTCCTCGCGCGGCACACCGGGGATCTTCACGTAGGGGTGATAGCCGAAGCACAGCGGTACGGACACCGACGAGGTGGGCGTCACGGTGGTCTCGATGGTGAGCTTGCGGTCGTCCAGCGTCACGTGCTGGGTGAGCACGTGGGGGAAGGGAAACGCCGCGAGCAGTTGCGGGTCGGCGCCGTAGTCGAGCACGGCGGTCAGGCTGTTGTCTGTGCGGTCGCTGACCTCCCATCCGGGATAGGCGGCGAGCAAGCCGTGGATCGGGGCGCCGTGCTCATCGGTCCGGACGCCGCCTGCACCCGGCGTCAGGGTGACGACGGACCCGTCGACCTCATAGGTGTTGGCGCTCAACCGGTTCGCCCACGGGTACAGGATCGGGATGCCCATCGTCTTGCCGTTGTTCACATAGGCGGTCAGACCGCGGCGCTGACCGAGGAACTCGTCACCGGAGTCGGCCAACGACGTGCCCACCATGCCTGCGGCGGGGACGAACGTCGCGGTCAGGTCCGAAGACGGATCGCTGAGCGTGACGGCATCGAAGTCAACCACAAGACGATCGTCGCACGAGCACCTGACCGGTTCGTGAATCTGGCGACGCTGGAGGCGTCGAAACCGTCGTCAGACGCACAATCCAGACACCCTCTGCTCAGTCGTAGACGATCACCGCGCGGCCGACGAAATCACCGCGGCCCAGCGCGTCGATGTGGTCGTTGACGTCTTCGAAGCGGACCTGCGTCACGCTGTCCTTGATCTTGCCGGCCTCGGCGAGCGCGACGACCTCGGTGAGGTCGGTGTAGTTGCCCCAGAACGAGCCGAAGAACGTGTACTCCCTGCCGACGATCGGAAACAGCGGGATGTCGACGCGGTTGCCCACCAGGCCGACCGATGCGACCGCACCCTCCGTGGCCAACAGCGCGAACGCCAACCGGATGCTGTCCTCGGCGCCGACACACTCGATGACCGCGTCGAACTCGCGCCTGCCGGTGGCCTGCTCGAGCGCGTCACGCACCTGGTCGTCGGTCCTACCCCTGGTGTTGATCGTGTGGTCAGCGCCGTTTTCGGTTGCCAGCGCCAGCTTTTCGTCGCTGCGGGCGAAGGCGACCACCCTCGCACCCGCACCGAGCAGCTTGGCGTACTGAACGGCGTAGGCGCCGAGGCCGCCGACTCCCATCACCGCCAACGTCGTTCCCGGCCCGAGCACCCCTGCCGCGCGCAGCTTCTTCAGGCCGCGGTACGGGGTCAGACCCGCATCGGTGAGCGGCGCCAGGGAGAGCGGCGACAGGTCGGCTCCGACGGATATCACCTGTTGGTACGCCACCGGAACGTATTCGGCGTACCCGCCGTGCGGACCGAAGCCGACCCAGTGGCCCTGGTTGCAGATCTGTTCGTTGCCGCGGTGGCACTGGCGGCATGACCCGTCGCCGAGGGGACCGAAGACCACCGCGCGAGTACCCTCCGACAGGCCCGTGGAGGCAGGCACGTCGGCACCGATCCGGTCGACGGTGCCCGCGACCTCGTGGCCGGGCGTCACCGGAAGCGGCATCGGCAGGCTGAAGTAACCGTCGATGAGCTGAAAGTCGGTGCGGCACATGCCTGCCCCGCCGACCTTGATCAACACCTGGTTCGGCTCGATGTCGGGTATGGGGATCTCCTCCAACCGCAGTGGCTGCTTGTACCCGTGCATGCGTGCGGCTCGCATCGTCGCCATCTGGACTCCCGACCGTTGATCTTGATCGGAGTGTACGGTTACGGCGGCCGCCGCGCGACGTTTCAGGAGGCCAGGGGGTCGTGCTGAATCCGTTCGGCGGGTGCTCCTTTGGCGATCAAGGCGGCCTTGGTGGCCGTCACCATGGCCGGGCTGCCGCAGATCAGGATCTGCCGGTCACCCCAGTTGCCGTAGCGGGTGACCACGTCGGCCAGCATGCCGGTCTGTCGCACGTGCAGGCCGCGGGGCGGTTGCACATCGGGATAGTCCGCGGCCCATGGCGGGTCGGTGTTGAACTCCGAGACGGGGGTGACCGAGAGCCACGGGTTCTGTGAGGCGATCTCCCACAGCGTGCGCAGGTCGTAGAGGTCGCAGGGATACCGTCCGCCGAAGAACAGGTGCACCCGGGGATTGACGCCGTAGCGGGTGAGATCCATGATCAGCGCCCGCAGCGGCGCCAGACCCGTGCTGCCTGCCACCATCAACACGTCGCCGCCGTCGCGGTCCACGTGCAGCCCGCCGTGCGGATTGGACAGCCGCCACCGGTCGCCGGGTGTCGTCTCGGCGACGATCGCGGTGCTCACCATGCCTCCGGGCACCGAGCGGATATGGAACTCGATGCCGCCGCCGGGTTCGGTCGGGATCGACGGGCTCAGGTACCGCCACCGGCGCGGCCACTGCGGAACCTGAACCGTCACGTACTGGCCAGGGTGGTAGAACAGCGGCTGGTCCAGTTGCAGCCGCACGACGGAGACGTCGCGGGTGACGCGCATGTGCTCGATGACCGTGCCGTCGCAGTACGGCGGGCCCTCCTCGGCGTCGGCGGCGCCGCGCATCACCCCGATCATCAACGCGACCGCGTCGTGCGTGGCCTCGGCCAGCTGGTCGTTCCAGCCGGCCGCGAGGTGATTGCGGAAGCTGGCGTACAGCGCGGTCTGCATGCTGTCGTAATGCCGTTGTGTGACACCGTATTTGCGGTGGTCGCGGCCCAGCTGAGCGAGGAATGCCACCGGCTCCTGTGCCCGTTGGGCGACGAGCTCGCCGAGAACCCACGTCATCGCGTGCCCGAACCGCTGCCGTTGTTCGTCCATGTCCGGCGGGAACAGGTCGCGCACCGACATGTCGATCGCGAACCAGTGCGTGTAGAAGTTGCGGATCAGCTCGGAGCCGAGCGCGGGATCGACCGCGTCGCGCAGCATGCGCAGCGCGTCACGGTCGTCGAGTCCCACGCGGCCCGAGTGTATGTCAGGTTCGCGGCGCCCTTCGCTGGCGAAGCGCCGCCAGCACGATCAACGCCACGCCGAAGACGGTCCAGCAGGCCAACACGATGACCGGCAGCGTGGCACCCGCGCCGTCGAAGAACGCCGCCGACCGCAGCAGGGTGGCGTTGGCGCCCTGCGGCAGGAACTGCCCGAACTGCCCCCACCCGTTCGGCAGCAGCTCCGGGGCGCTGTTCAGCCCGGACAGCGGATTGCCCACGAGAAGTGCCAACACCGCCCCCAGCGCCAGGCCGACGCGGCCGAACAGGGATCCCAACCCCAGCAGCGTCAACCCCATGGCCAGGATTCCCAGCGTCAGAGCACCGGTGACTCCCCAGAAGTTCGCGTCGATCGACCCCAGGACCCAACGCAACAGCGAGGCGATGGTCAGGCCGGCGACACCGGCGAAGACCACGGCGGCGGTGAACCGGGTCCACACCTCACGCTTGAGCGCGAAAATCAGCGCGATCGCGGGCAGGAGTCCGGCGAGCGTGATGGGTAGCGCCGATGCGGCCAGCCCGACGCCGCGCGGGTCGTCGGTTGTCGGTGGCGCCAGATCCTCGACGCGCAACTGCGCACCGGTCTTCTGCGCGATGCCGTTGCCGATCTGGGTCAGCATCTGGGCGATCATCGGACTGCCGCCGGTCGCGATCATCAGCGTGGGACCGTCGGGCCCGAGTGCGATGCCGCCGTAGACGTCGCGGGCGCGGATCGCGTCGCGCAACGCATCCGCGCTCGGGTAGTAGGTGAACGAGAACGCACCAGGTGCCTGCTGCTCCATGGTGGTGGCGACTTGTCCGCTCGCCGCCTGCGGCCCCGCCGCGCCTATCGGCACGTGGTGCGGAGCGGTTCGGGCTGCGGGCAGCGCGAAGGCCAATGCGACGATCGCGATGACGACGGTGAGCACCACGACCACGCCTGTGGCGCGTATTGCAGCAGGCGGTTCGTGGACCGGCGATGCGTGGTGGCTGGACCGCGCGGGGGTTTCGGTAGTCATGGCCGTACCTTTTCATTCGTCGTTGAATTAATGCGCATCGGCAGCGTAACTCGGCGGTCGACAGATTTCAACAGTCATTGAAATGCTAATCTCGGGACATGGCGTCACCAGTGAAAACGACCCGCCGACGGGGCCGCCGCCAGGGCGAACCGGTTTCGCGCGACGCGGTGCTCGCCGCGGCGCGCAAGCGGTTCGGCGCGCAGGGATACGAGAAGACGACGTTGCGCGCCATCGCCCGCGACGCCCACGTCGACCCGTCGATGGTGCTCTATCTGTTCGGATCCAAGGCCGAGCTTTTTCGGGCGTCGCTCAACGTGGTCGTCGACCCCGGGGCGCTGGTCTCCGCACTTTCCGGTGGCCCCGATGACGACCCCGACATCGGCACCCGCATGGTGCGGGCGTACCTGCGGATCTGGCAGTCACCCGAAACGGGGCCGACGATGGTCGCGATGTTGCAGTCGGCCACCTCGAACTCCGACGCTCACGAGGCGTTCCGCGGGTTCATGCGGGACTACGTGCTGAGTGCGGTGTCCGATGAGCTCGGGGGAGGAGAGCAGGCCCGGCTGCGCGCACTGCTGGCCGCGAGCCAACTCGTGGGCACGGCGATACTGCGCTTCGTCATGAAGATTCCACCGTTGGCCACGCTGCCCGAAGACGACCTGGTACGGCTTCTGGCGCCGACGGTCACGCGGTACCTGACCGCCGACGCCGCCGAGCTCGGTCTGCCTGCGTTCGGCGAGTCATAGCCCGTGAATGCCCTTGTACAGCACCATGAGACCGATCACGACGAGAATGCCCGCCATCAGGACGGCGTGCTGGTTGTCCATCCAATCCTTGAGCCGGCTCAGCGGCCGGTCGAGGCGGTCACCGGAGACCGCGTAGGCCAGGATCGGCAGCGCCACCGTCGATCCGGCCGCGATCACGAACCAGGCGACGGCCAGCCAGTCGTCGCGCGCGCCGCCGCCGGCGGTGCCGATCGCCAAACCCGCTGCGGCACAGATGAACAAAACCTTCGGGTTGACGACGGTCAAGGCCATCGCCGCACCGCCGGCCCGCAGCGGGGTCAGTGTGCCCAGGCTCTGCATCCATTTGGGTTTGTGTGCTGACTTCTTCCGGTTCAGCCATCGCTGGATGCCGAACACAATGAGTGCTGCACCGACCACGATCCGCAGATAAGACGCCCATCCCGGCGGTTGGCCCTCGCGCCCACCCATCAAGCTGGACACCTGGAGGAACACGCTCGTCAGCGCCGCCAACCCGATGATCCAGCCCGCTAAAAAGGCCAGTCCGGTCGGCCGCGGCCGCGGGGTGTGCAGCACGAGGACCGCCGGAATGATCGACAGCGGCGAGAGCGCCACCACCAACGCCAAGGGGATCAGTTCGGTCAGCAGCGATCCCTTGTCCACGAGGCCGAACATATCGGAATGCCCGCTGCCGGTGCGGTTCAACAGCGCCATGCGCGCGTCGCGGCGCGCCGGGATCGGTGTCAGTGCAAACGGTAGAAGACCACCGTCGCGAGGTGGAACGTCAGCGCCCAGAACAACATGACGATCGCCACGGTCGCGAGGCCCCGCGCGTTGGTCCGTGCCAGGGACGCGTCCGGCGGCGGACGCAGCCAGTGCTTCAGAAGTGGGTTCACGTAGTACGGCATGACTACGAAGCTGATGATCAAGCTGGACAACAGGTTTCCGATGAGCAGGTTCAACCACAACGGCAGGCGCAGCGGGGACAGGGCGATGGTGAGCAACATGACCGTCGGATACAGCCCGACCCACACCGCGATCGACGTCTTGAGATCCGAGGGTGGTGGGGCCGGTCTGCCGTGCTCGTCGAAGGCGAACCAGCTGCCGAACGAATTGTCGACGGTGCGCAGTTCGAAGTCGGAGAACCTCTCGCCCTCGGCAAGGAGTTCGCGCCGCTGTTTCGAGGCCAGCCAACGGTCGAGGTCGGCTGCGGTGTCGTAGCGGTAGATCGCGGTCCACTCGTCCTGTACCCCCGGAACGGGGCGGAACAGCTCGCTACCGCGAAAGCCGGGAAACGTGTTCTCGGCCAGGCGAAGTCGCTCTTGCCATGCGAGGAAATCGTCGACATCGTCGGCGCTGACCCGATGGCTGACGACCGCGGTCACCAGGGCATCGTCTGTCTTGGTGCGACTGCCGACGACCTGCTGGGTGGCCGGACCGTCGAAGTACTGCCGGCCCGCGCTCAGGGCGTCCTGTCGGGTGGCGCTGTTGAGCCAGGCCTGCAGGTGAGCGACCGAATCGAACCGGTAGACCACCACCCATTCGGGTTGAACGGCGGTGGGCGGGTTGACCTCGGCGCCGAGGAAGCCGGTGTACCGGGAGGCCTCGCGGTTGAGGTCGCGCTGCCACTTCTCGAACTCTTGCTCCTTGCCGGTGCGGACCCGCTGGCCGATGATGACCGTGGCGGCGTCGTCTGTCACGGTCAGATCGATCGCGCCGGGTGGTACCGGCAGGCCTTCCACTCGCCGCCCTCGCGCCGGAAGTCGATGTCGAAGGTCTTGGCGCTGGGCTGGTTCGCTGCGGCGAACCGCACCGTGGCGACGGCCGACGCCGCGGGTTCGCCCGCGACCGTCACCGAGCTGACCGAGATCCGGGTGGGACCGTCGGCCTTGCGGCTGGCGTACCACCCGTCCTCGAACCCCGCCGCCCCGCGCATCGGTGCACAGACGTATGCGGCGAACGAGTCGAAATCCGCCCGGTTGTACGAGCCGTTCATCCCGGCGAGGACCGCGCGGACCTGATCTTCGTCGCTGGCCGCGGACGCAGGCCCGGCCAGCACTGATGAGACAACTGCACTCAGCGCGAAGCCCGCGAGCACGGCGGTGGGGCGACGCATGGGACAAGCCTCGCTGATACAGCTGTGAAAACTGTGACAGCTGTGCGGCGTGTTGTTTGGGAAGCTGGTCGTGGCCGCGTCGGGAGCGCGGAAAATTGACTAGACTTGAGCGGAACAGACTCAACATTGACGGCGTTGAACTATCCGACAAGCATTTTCGCCAAGCTCACGTACCCACAGAAAGGGAGGTGTCGTGGACTCGTTCAACCCGACGACCAAGACGCAGGCGGCGCTGACCGCGGCATTGCAGGCAGCCACGTCCGCGGGCAACCCGCAGATCACGCCTGCGCACCTATTGATGGCTCTGCTGACCCAGAACGACGGCATTGCCGCACCCCTTCTCGAGGCCGTCGGCGTCGAACCCGCGACGATCCGCGCGGAAGCGCAGCGACTCCTCGACCGGCTACCCAGCGCCAGCGGCGCGGCGTCGCAGCCGCAGCTCGCTCCGCAGGCGCTGGCCGCGATCACCGCCGCCCAGAACCTGGCGACCGAGATGGACGACGAGTACGTCTCGACCGAACACCTGATGGTCGGGCTGGCCGGAGGGTTGGGCGGCTCGGCCGCCGCAGGCGACTCGGATACCGCGAAGCTGCTCAGCGGCCACGGCGCCTCCCCGCAGGCGCTGCGCGAGGCGTTCGTCAAGGTGCGCGGCAGCGCCCGCGTCACCAGCCCGGACCCCGAGGGCAGCTACCAGGCCTTGGAGAAGTACTCCGCCGATCTGACCGCAAGGGCCCGCGAGGGCAAGTTGGACCCGGTCATCGGGCGCGACACCGAGATTCGTCGCGTCGTGCAGGTGCTGTCCCGTCGCACCAAGAACAACCCGGTGCTGATCGGCGAGCCCGGCGTCGGCAAGACCGCGATCGTCGAGGGCCTGGCCCAGCGCATTGTGGCGGGCGACGTGCCGGAAAGCCTGCGCGACAAGACCGTCGTCAGCCTGGACCTGGGCTCGATGGTCGCCGGCTCGAAGTACCGCGGTGAGTTCGAGGAGCGGCTGAAGGCCGTGCTCGACGAGATCAAGAACTCGGCGGGTCAGATCATCACGTTCATCGACGAGCTGCACACGATCGTCGGCGCCGGCGCCACCGGCGAGGGTTCGATGGACGCAGGCAACATGATCAAGCCGATGCTGGCCCGCGGTGAGCTGCGCCTGGTCGGCGCGACCACGCTCGACGAGTACCGCAAGTACATCGAGAAGGACGCCGCGCTGGAGCGCCGCTTCCAGCAGGTCTATGTCGGTGAGCCGTCCGTCGAGGACACCGTGGGCATCCTGCGCGGGCTCAAGGACCGCTACGAGGTGCACCACGGTGTGCGCATCACCGACTCCGCGTTGGTGGCAGCCGCGACGCTGTCCGACCGCTACATCACCTCGCGGTTCCTGCCGGACAAGGCCATCGACCTGGTCGACGAGGCCGCGTCCCGGCTGCGCATGGAGATCGACTCGCGGCCCGTCGAGGTCGACGAGGTCGAGCGGCTGGTGCGCCGCCTCGAGATCGAGGAGATGGCGCTGTCGAAGGAAGAGGACGCCGCCTCCAAGGAGCGGCTGGAGAAGCTGCGCGGCGAACTGGCCGATAAGAAGGAGGAGCTGGCCCAACTAACCAGCAGGTGGCAGAACGAGAAGAACGCCATCGACATCGTCCGCGAGCTCAAGGAGCAGCTCGAGTCGCTGCGCGGCGAGGCCGACCGCGCCGAACGCGACGGCAACCTGGAGCGGGCCGCCGAACTGCGGTACGGCCGCATCCCCGAGGTGGAGAAGAAGCTCGACGCGGCGCTCCCGCACGCCGAGGCGCGCGAGGACGTCATGCTCAAGGAGGAGGTCGGACCCGACGACATCGCCGACGTGGTGTCGGCCTGGACCGGTATCCCCGCGGGCCGGATGCTCGAGGGCGAGACGGCCAAGCTGCTGCGCATGGAGGACGAGCTGGGCAAGCGCGTCGTCGGGCAGAAGAAGGCCGTGCAGGCTGTTTCTGATGCCGTGCGGCGCAGCCGCGCCGGTGTCGCCGACCCGAACCGACCGACGGGTTCGTTCATGTTCCTGGGCCCGACCGGTGTCGGTAAGACCGAGCTGGCCAAGGCGCTGGCGGAGTTCCTCTTCGACGACGAGCGCGCGATGGTCCGCATCGATATGAGCGAGTACGCCGAGAAGCACTCGGTGGCCCGCCTGGTCGGCGCGCCTCCCGGCTACGTCGGCTACGACCAGGGCGGTCAGCTGACCGAGGCGGTGCGGCGTCGCCCGTACACGGTGATCCTGTTCGACGAGATCGAGAAGGCCCACCCGGACGTGTTCGACGTGCTGTTGCAGGTGCTCGACGAGGGCAGGCTGACCGACGGCCAGGGCCGCACGGTCGACTTCCGCAACACGATCCTGATCCTGACGTCGAACCTGGGTGCCGGCGGTACCGAGGAGCAGGTGATGGCCGCCGTGCGCGGGGCGTTCAAGCCGGAGTTCATCAACCGGCTCGACGACGTGATCATCTTCGACGGGCTGAACCCCGAGGAGCTGGTGCACATCGTCGACATCCAGCTCGAGCAGCTGGCCAAGCGGTTGGAGCAGCGCAGGCTCACCCTCGAGGTGTCCCTACCCGCCAAGAAGTGGTTGGCCGAGCGCGGCTTCGACCCGCTCTACGGCGCCCGCCCGCTACGCAGGCTGATCCAGCAGGCGATCGGCGACCAGCTGGCCAAGCTGCTGCTGGCAGGCGACGTGCACGACGGCGACATCGTTCCGGTCAACCTCAGCGCCGACGGCGACTCACTGGTGCTGGGCTGACGCCCGTCGTTCCGCCGCGAAATTGCATTCCGGCAGCGAAATGTCGAGTAGACACCTGCTGGAATGCAATTTCGCGCGGCGGATATTGGCAGATGCCGGGTTGTGACCAGGATGAGTTCGGGATTCGGCGCCACCTGCACGTAGGCTAGAGCGCAATGGTCCCGCTTTGGTTCACGCTGTCCGCGCTCTGCTTCGTCGGTGCGGCCGTGCTGCTCTACGTCGACATCGACCGTCGACGCGGCTTGGGGCGTCGACGCAAGTCCTGGGCGAAGTCACACGGCTTCGACTACGAACACGAGTCGACCGACATCGTCCAACGCTGGAAGCGCGGCGTGATGTCGACGGTCGGCGAGGTCGCCGCGAAGAACGTGGTCCTCGGGCAGATCCGCGGCGAAGCGGTGTTCATCTTCGACCTCGAAGACGTCGCGACGGTGATCGCCCTGCACCGCAAGGTCGGCACCAACGTCGTCGTCGACCTGCGGCTCAAGGGCATCAAAGAGCCGCGAGAGAACGACATCTGGCTGCTCGGGGCGATCGGCCCGCGCATGGTCTACTCCACCAATCTCGATGCCGCCCGACGTGCGTGCGACCGGCGGATGGTGACATTCGCCCACACCGCCCCCGACTGTGCCGAAATCATGTGGAACGAGGAGCACTGGACGCTGGTCTCCATGCCGGTGACCAGCACGCGCGCGCAGTGGGACGAGGGTCTGCGCACCGTGCGCCAGTTCAACGACCTTCTGCGCGTCCTGCCGCCGACCCCACAGGCCATGGC
The DNA here is from genome assembly GCF_001499925.1 of Mycobacterium lehmannii. Lineage (NCBI taxonomy): Bacteria > Bacillati > Actinomycetota > Actinomycetes > Mycobacteriales > Mycobacteriaceae > Mycobacterium > Mycobacterium lehmannii. The sequence continues at coordinate 201,563 of NZ_LQIR01000067.1, read as the reverse complement.
GCAGGGCAGCCAGGGCGCGCTGGCCCGGCGAAGCGGGTCGCCCAGCCGCCCGCTCACCCCGTCCGGCCGCGAACCGGCACCGGGCGTCGACGCTCCGGCCCGCCCCGAGGCGCGCTACCCCCAGCAGCCGCCCCGGCCCGACGCACGGCGTCAACCGCCGCGCAACGGACGGCAGTCACCGCACTATCAGCGGTAAGTGGCGCCCGGAGCTCGCGACCGGGGGAAGTAGCCTGAAGCCATGTCTCGCCCCGTCGCCCTGATCACCGGACCGACGTCCGGCATCGGCGCGGGCTTTGCGCGCAGGTTCGCCCGCGACGGCTACGATCTCGTGCTCGTAGCACGCGACGCGACCAGGCTCGAGCGCCTTGCCGCCGAACTGCGCGACGGCGGTGCGGCCGTCGAGGTGCTCACCGCCGACCTGGCCGAGGCCGCCGACCGCGCCAAGGTGGCCGACCGGCTCGCCGCGGGTGTTCAGGTGCTGGTCAACAACGCCGGTTTCGGAACGTCCGGCGAGTTCTGGAGCGCGGACTACTCACTGTTGCAATCGCAGCTCGACGTCAACGTCACCGCCGTCATGCAGCTGACGCACGCGGCGCTGCCCCCGATGCTGGACGCCGCGCGCGGCACGGTGATCAACGTCGCGAGCGTCGCCGGCCTGGTACCCGGCCGCGGGTCGACGTATTCGGCCTCCAAGTCCTGGGTGGTCGCATTCTCCGAAGGACTCGCCAACGGCCTGGGCGGCACCGGCGTCGGAGTGCACGCGCTGTGCCCGGGCTTCGTGCGCACCGAGTTCCACCAGCGGGCGGGCATCGACATGGACGGCACACCGTCGTGGTTCTGGCTCGAGGTCGACGACGTGGTTCGCGAGACGATGGCCGCCGTCGCGAAGGGGAAGGTCGTGATCATCCCCGGTGTGCAGTACAAGGTGCTCACCACCGCAGGACGGGTGGTGCCGCGAAACCTGGTGCGCGCCATGACCAAAGTCGTGGGCCGAGGCCGTGGTCGGACATAGGGCACCGCGTACGTGCGTGCGCTGATCGCGGCGCTGACCGCGATCGTCGTCGTCGCGGCATCGGCATGCTCCACAGACGATGCGTCGATTCGCCCCTACGGCGCGCAGACCGCCACCATCGGCGAATCCCTTGCCACACTGGGCTGGAACATGTCGATATCGAACCTGCGCTTCGACGGCGACTACGTGCTGTTCGACGTCGACGCGTCACCGGCGGATGCCGACGGGCCGCACGCCAAGCCGGAAGACATCCGGTTCGGCCTGTACGGCGCGCTCGCGCACCCGATCGAGGCCAACGGTATCGGAAGCTGTCGCGATGCGACCAACCTTGAGCTGCAACCACTCTCGGCCCCCACGCCCGACCGCCTCACCGGCACGGTCTGCATAGGGCCCGCGCGTGACCAGGTGCAGGTGCGCGGCGTGTACGCCTACTCGCCGCGCGACCGGACACCGGGCACCACCGTCGCCCACCCCGCGGCCTTCCCCGTCGGACTGCCCGCGGTCAGGGACACCGACACCGGATTGTCGATCCGCACCACGAGCCTGGATGCCTTCCGCGCCGACGGCGCCATGCTCGCCCCGGCGGCGCTGGGCGACCCGAACGCGTTCACCGGAAACGGCTACATGCTGATCGGTCTCGAGATCAGCGGTGTGGCAGAGCAATACCGCGAGGTCTCGCAGCAGCGGGGTGGGCCGGCGATGGTGCTGGTGTCGCCGACACTGCCGGCGCCCGGGCTGAGCCACGCATGCGACGTCTACGGCGCCTCGGTGTTGGTGCTTCCCGATGCCTCCCGCGACGCCGTCCAGGTGCGGGCGTCGCTGTGCACCCAGGGCGAGATCAACAAGGCGCTGCTGTACGCGACCGTTTCGCTCGTCGGTACCCACGCCGCGCTCTGGACGAAGGATGACTGACCCACCGGAACCCGAAGTCGCCGGCCCCACCGAATGGGGCGAGGCGCCCGGCGTCGGCCCGTGGCAGGGGCCCCCGCCCGACGACCCGCGCTACGACCCGGGCTTGCTCCGTGACGGGGACACCCGCAATGTCGTTGACGCGTACCGCTATTGGACACGCGAAGCGATCATCGCCGACATCGACGAGCGCAGGCACGCCCTGCACATCGCGATCGAGAACTTCGGCAACGACGCCAACATCGGCGCGGTCGTGCGCACCGCGAACGCGTTCGCCGTCGACACCGTGCACATCGTCGGCAGGCGACGGTGGAACCGTCGCGGCGCGATGGTGACCGACCGTTACCAACGGCTGCGTCACCACGACACCACCGCCGCGCTGCTCGCCCACGCGGCCGACGCCGGCCTGACGGTCGTCGCCGTCGACAACATCCCGGGGGCGGTGCGCATCGAAACCACCCCGCTGCCGCGCGACTGCCTGCTGGTCTTCGGCCAGGAGGGGCCGGGGATCACCCCCGAGGCGAGGGCCGGCGCCGCCATGACCGTGTCCATCGCCCAGTTCGGGTCGACACGCAGCATCAACGCCGGCGTCGCCGCAGGTATCGCGATGCACACCTGGATCACCCAACACGGGGACCTTTCGGCGGCCTGGTAGGGCAGGATCGACACCATGGATCAGCTCTGGGCCAACCGCGCAGCCAGCGCTGAGGCCGCGATCGCCACCCGACACATCAGACGGCTGTGGGGCCTGCCGGGCACTCAACTGGGCGTCGTCGCCTGGCCCGCGACGCGGCAGCACCGGCTGTTCGGGACATGGCACTACTGGTGGCAGGCGCATTTGCTCGACAACCTCGTCGACGCCCAACTGCGCGACCCCCGGCCCGACCGGCAAACGGCGATCGCGCGCCAGATCCGCGCACACCGGTTGCGCAACAACTTCTCGTGGGTCAACGACTACTACGACGACATGGCGTGGCTGGCGCTGGCGCTCGAACGCGCGACCGCGCTCGCATCCGTCGAGCGGCCCAAGGCGCTGAAGAAACTCTCCGAGCAGTTCATGAACGCGTGGGTGCCCGAAGACGGCGGCGGCATCCCCTGGCGCAAACAGGACCAGTTCTTCAACGCGCCCGCCAACGGCCCGGCCGCGATCTTCCTGGCCCGCTACGACCGATTGCGCCGGGCGCAGCAGATGTCGGACTGGCTCGACGAAACCCTGATCGACCCGGACACCCACCTCGTGTTCGACGGCATCAAGGGCGGCTCGCTCGTGCGCGCGCAGTACACGTACTGCCAAGGCGTGGTGCTGGGGCTGGAAACGGAACTGGCGGCGCGCACCGACGACCCCGAGCACGCCGCCCGGGTGCACCGGTTGACCGCCGCGGTCGCCGAACACATGGCGGTCGACGGCGTCATCAAGGGCGCAGGCGGTGGCGACGGTGGCCTGTTCAACGGCATCCTTGCCCGCTATCTCGCGCTCGTCGCGACCACGCTGCCGCAGAACGGCGAAGACGACGCGGCGGCCCGAGACACCGCCCGCTCGCTGGTGCTGGCCTCCGCGGAGGCGGCATGGCAAAACCGCCAGGTGATCGACGGGCTGCCGCTGTTCAGCGCATTCTGGGACCGCTCCGCCGAGATCCCCACCGCCACAGGCGAGCAGGCACAGTTCGTCGAGGGCGCGGTCAACGCCTCCGAGGTGCCCGAGCGCGACCTGTCGGTGCAGCTGGCGGGCTGGATGCTGATGGAAGCCGCCCACGCGGTGGCGGGGGAGTGAGTACCGAAGCCGGTCTACGCATCGCCCGCGTGCTGCCCGCCCGGTTCAGCGCCGGCACCAAAGCGGCCAAGACCGGGGAGAACGCCGCGGCAGGTCTGCTGCTGATCTTCACCCTCGCGGCGCTGCTGTGGGCGAATTCGCCGTGGGCGCACAGCTATTGGACGCTGCTGGACACCCATGTCGGGTTCACCTTCGCCGAGCACCGCTTCGAGCTGACCGTCAAGCATCTGATCAACGACGGTCTGATGGCGTTCTTCTTCTTCATCGTCGGCCTCGAGGTCAAGCACGAGTTCGCCATCGGCGAGCTCACCGATCGGGCCAGGGCCGCCGTACCTGTGGTGGCGGCGTTCGCCGGCCTGGTGGTGCCCGCCGCGATCTTCTTGTTGATCAACCCATCCGGACAGGACGCGCAGGCGTGGGGTGTGGTGATCTCCACCGACACCGCGTTCTTGATCGGCGCGCTGGCAATCATCAAACCCAAGTTCCCGGCCCGGCTGCGGATCTTCCTGCTCACTCTGGCCGTCGTCGACGACGTCGGTGCACTGTGCGTGATCGCCCTGTTCTACTCCGATCGCATCGACGTTGTGCCGCTTGTGGTCTCGCTGGCGCTGATTGCGACGATCGCGGTGGTGCGCTTCATGCCCGCCGGCCGGGGACCGGCCTACGCCGTGCTCGGCTTCTCCCTGTGGGTGAGCCTGTACATGGCCGGTGTGCACCCGACGCTGGCCGGCGTGGCGGTGGCCCTGTTGATTCCGGTGTTCTCGCCCGAGCGCAGCCAGGTCGAGGAGGTCGTCGCGCGTATCCGGGCGTTCCGGCAGTCGCCGAACTCCCGCTATGCCCGCGAGGTGACTCGCGGTCTGCGCGACAGTATCTCGATCAACGAGCGGCTTCAGACGAGCGTGGGCCCGTATGTGTCCTTCCTGGTGCTGCCGCTGTTCGCGTTGGTCAACGCCGGTGTCCAACTCGACGCCCAGACTGTCACGGCGGCGTTACGCTCACCGCTGACCTGGGGTGTCGTCGCCGGTCTGGTGGTCGGCAAGTTCATCGGCATCACCGCCGCGACATGGATCATGCAGCGAAGCGGAGTCGGTGAACTGGCGCCGGGCCTCACCCTGCGCCGGATCGCCGGCGGTGCCGCGCTGTCCGGAATCGGCTTCACCATCTCGCTTTTCATCGTCGACATCGCGGTCGACGATCCGAGCCGTCGAGAACAGGCCATCATCGGCGTGCTTCTCGCATCGGTGATCGCCTTCTTCCTCGGCTGGTTGATCTTCCGGATCACCGACCGGCTCAGCCCGCCGGACCCGGTCGGACTCAAACTGTTGCGGCCGATCGACCCGGACCGGGACCACATCGCCGGCGAACCCGACGCCCCGCTGACGTTGGTGGAGTACGGCGACTTCGAGTGTCCCTTCTGCAGCCGCGCGACCGGGGCCATCGACGAGGTGCGCGAGCACTTCGGCGCCGAACTGCGCTACGTGTGGCGCCACCTACCGCTGGAGCGCGTCCATCCCCGCGCCTTCGATGCCGCACGGGCCAGCGAGGCCGCCGCGCTGCAGGGCAGGTTCTGGGAGATGGCCCACGAACTGTTCGGCCACCAGGACGACCTGGAGTGGTCCGACATCTATCGCTACGCCGTGGCCGCGGGTTGCGATATCGAGCGATTCGACCAGGACGTGCGGGTGCACTCGTCGACGGTCTACCACCACGTTCAGGACGACGCCCAGGACGCTGAGTTGATGGACCTGAACTCGACGCCGACCTTCTTCATCAACGGCAAACGGCACAAGGGTCCGTGGGACGCCGCCAGCCTGATCCGCGCGCTCGAAAACAGCCGAGCCCGCTAGCCCGGCTGCTCCCCGGAGGTGGAGTCGAGCGGGGGCGCGGCGATCCCGGCCCGTTTGGCCGCGCGCCGCCGCTTGTACCACTCGATGAACATCGGCAGCACCGAGATCACGACGATCGCGATCACGATCGGCTCGAGCAGCTTCTGCACGGTTTCGAACCGGCCGAGCCAATATCCGAGCAGGGTCAGGCCGACACCCCACACGACGGCGCCGACCACGTTGAACAACGTGAACACCGGATAGCTCATCCGGGCCGCGCCCGCCGTCAGCGGGGCGAGCGTGCGGACGATCGGCACGAAGCGGGCGATGACGATCGCGAACGGTCCGCGCTGCTCGAAGAACACGTGCGCCTCTTCGAGGTACTTCTGTTTCAGGATCCGTGCATCGGGTTTGAACATCGCGGTGCCGATGTTGCGCCCGATCCAGTAGCCGACCTGACCGCCCAGCACCGCGGCGATGGGGATGAACAGCAGCAACTGCCAGAGCTGGAAGTTGATGACCTCGCCGCCGCCTTCGGCCAGCGCGGCCGTGCCCGCGGCCAACATGCCCGCGACGAACAGCAGCGAATCGCCAGGCAGGATCGGGAACAACACCCCGGACTCGACGAAGATGACGACCAGCAGCCCGACCAGCGCCCACGTGCCGAAGTAGCCCAGCAGCGTCATCGGGTCGAGGAAGTCCGGCATCAGCGCCAGGTGGTCGGTCGCCGCAAGCGCCATCGACGGTGTGGGGGTGGTCATGGCTCCCCAAGATACCGGCGCCGCTCCCGAGCCCCACGTGCGCGCGCAGGGGATGCGTACACCGGTGCTGCGTCACTAATGTCTGCCTATGCCCACTCACAAGGCGGTTCTCGTTGAATCCGTCGGCGGTCCCCTCACCCTGACCGACGTCGAAACCACCTCCCCGCCGCCGCTGCACGTGCGCATCGCCGTCGTCGCGTGCGGCGTGTGCGGTACCGACCATGGCTTCGTTACCGGCGGATTTCCCGGCCTGAACTGGCCGATCACGTTGGGCCACGAGATCGCCGGGACGATCGCCGAGGTCGGCGAGGGCGTCGAGGACTTCGCGGTCGGTGACCGGGTGGCCGTCGGATGGTTCGGCGGCAACTGCAACCGATGTGTGCCGTGCCGCAAGGGCCAGTTCATGCAGTGCGAGCGCATGCAGGTGCCGAGCTGGCACTATCCGGGCGGCTACGCCGAATCGGTCACCGCGCCCGTCACCGCGCTGGCCCGCATCCCCGAGGGGTTGTCGTTCGCCGAGGCCGCCCCGATGGGCTGTGCGGGCGTCACCACCTTCAACGGGCTGCGTCAGACCAAAGCCAAGTCCGGTGACCTCGTCGCCGTGCTCGGCGTCGGCGGCCTCGGTCACCTCGGTGTGCAGTTCGCCAGGGCGATGGGTTTCGAGACGGTGGCGATCGCCCGCGGTGCGGACAAGGAGGCCGACGCCCGCGAACTCGGCGCTCACCACTACATCGACTCCAAGGCCGTCGACGTCGCCGCGGCGCTCAAGGACCTCGGCGGTGCGGCCGTGGTGCTGGCGACGGCGGCGAATTCACAGGCGATGGCCGATACCGTGGGCGGGCTGGCGGCCCAGGGTGAACTCGTCATCATCGGCGTCACCGCCGACCCGTTGCCGATCGCCCCGGTCCAGCTGATCACCGACGGTCTGAGCGTCAGCGGCCATCCGTCGGGCACCTCGCGTGACGTCGAGGAAACGATGCACTTCGCGGTGCAGAGCGGGGTGCGCGCCCGGATCGAGCAGCGCCCGCTGGCCGAGGCCGCCGAGGCCTACGCCGCAATGGAGGAGGGCCGGGCCCGATACCGCATGGTCTTGACCATGTGAGCCGGGCGTCGCGGTGGGATAATCGCCGAAACGGCGAGAGGACGGCCCATGCCCATCGCAACGCCCGAGCTGTACGCGCAGATGCTCGACCGGGCCAAGGAGCACGGTTACGCGTTCCCGGCCATCAACTGCACGTCATCGGAATCCGTGAACGCGGCCATCAAGGGCTTCGCCGACGCCGGCAGTGACGGGATCATCCAGTTCTCAACCGGCGGAGCGGAATTCGCGTCGGGCCTCGGGGTCAAGGACATGGTCACCGGTGCGGTTGCGCTCGCCGAGTTCGCTCACGTCATCGCCGACAGGTATCCGATCACCGTGGCATTGCACACCGACCACTGTCCCAAGGACAAGCTCGACACCTACGTCCGGCCGCTGCTGGCCATCTCGCAGCAACGGATTTCCGACGGTGGGCAGCCGTTGTTCCAGTCGCACATGTGGGACGGCTCGGCGGTCCCGCTCGACGAGAACCTCGAGATCGCACGCGAACTGCTCAAGGACGCCGCCGCGGCGAAGATCGTGCTGGAGATCGAGATCGGTGTGGTCGGCGGCGAGGAGGACGGCGTCGCCAACGAGATCAACGACAAGCTCTACACCACCGCCGAGGATTTCGAGAAGACCGTCGAGGTGCTCGGTGCAGGCGAACACGGCAGGTACCTGCTGGCCGCGACGTTCGGCAACGTGCACGGCGTGTACAAACCGGGCAACGTCAAACTCCGGCCCGAAATCCTCGACGAGGGGCAGAAGGTCGCCGCGGCCAAACTTGGATTATCCTCGGAGGCAAAGCCTTTCGACTTCGTCTTCCACGGCGGTTCTGGCTCGCTGAAGTCCGAGATCGAGGATGCGTTGCGCTACGGCGTCGTGAAGATGAACGTCGACACCGACGCCCAGTACGCGTTCACCCGGCCGGTGGCCGCGCACATGTTCACCAACTACGACAAGGTGTTGAAGATCGACGGGGAGGTCGGCGACAAGAAGGCCTACGATCCGCGCAGCTACCTGAAGAAGGCGGAGGCCTCGATGAGCGAACGCGTCGTCGAGGCGTGCCGCGATCTGCACAGCGCGGGCCGTTCGGTCACCGCCGCCGCGTGATTTCGGTGTAGTTGGTTACGGTCGGCGCGACGAACTACACCGAACTCGCTATTGCGGCGCCTGGCAGATCTTCCACTGGTCGTCGCGGAATTCCAGGTCGAAGCTGCGCGTCGACCGGGTCTGGGGCGCGTAGGCCATGAACGCGGTCACGTTCGCCTCGGCGTGGTCACCGTTGATCACCACCTGGTCGATGCTGGCGACCACCGGATATTGCTTTGCGGCGGCGACCCGTTCGTGGATCTCCTCCCACGTCTTGTCGTCGTATCTGACGTAGCTGTCGCGCTTGCTGCCGCAGGTGATACTGCGCAACTTCGCCAGGTCGCCGCTCTGAATCGCGGTGTCGAACTCCTCGATGGTGTTGCGGACCATCTCCTCCTGCGACGCCCCCGGATCCGAGTCCCGGGTCAACAACACGGTGCCGAGTACCGCGATCGCCACCAGCGCGGCGATGACCAGCACCACGGCCACCACCCACCCCCAGCTGCGGCGTTGCTGCGGAGGTCCGGGAGCGTCACCACGCGGCGGAATAACCTGTGGGGCAACGGGTTTCTGCTCTCCTGCGCCGCCGGGAGAGGAGAACACCTCGGTGGCCGGTTCCGCCGGCGTGTCGATCTTCTGGGTCGTGCCCGCATCGAATCCGGAGGGCGCGGTGAATCGGCGCTCACCCTGCTCGGCGCCCGGCACCGACTCGGTGTGCGGTTGAGCGGTCGACATCACCTCGGTCGCGGGCTCGTGATCGGCGTGCGGTTCGATCACCTCGGTGGCCGCGTCGGCGTCGTGAACCTCGCGGGTCTCGTCGGCCCGCGAATCGTCGTCAGCGGAGTCGGCGGGCCGAGCATCGTCGCTTTCGGGTGTTTCGGGGTTCTCGGAGGCGTCAACGTCCGAGGCGTCCGACCCTTCCGGACCATCTTCCGGCTGGTCAGGCCCTGATGGATTCGACATGCCTGTTACGGTCCTCCCTTACGACGCTACGGCCGGAAGCTTAGTCACCGCTGCCCAGTCCGCGCTCGGACCCCGTGCGGCGCCGCCCGCAGCGGCGCGCACGGCACAATGGGGGCCATGACAGGGATGGGTGATCTTCTGGGGCCGGATCCGGTGCTGCTGCCCGGCGACAGCGACGCCGAAGCCGAACTCGCCGCCGGGGAAAAGCCCGCGATCGTGGCGGCCGCGCATCCCTCCGCGTCGGTCGCATGGGCGACGCTGGCCGAGGACGCGCTCTCCGACGACAGGGCGATCACCGCCTACGCCTATGCGCGCACCGGCTATCACCGCGGGCTGGATCAGTTGCGCCGCAACGGCTGGAAGGGCTTCGGTCCCGTGCCCTACCGTCACGAACCCAACCGCGGATTTCTGCGCTGTGTCGCGGCGCTGGCCCGTGCGGCCGACGCGATCGGGGAGACCGACGAGAACCAGCGCTGCCTGGACCTGCTCGACGACTGCGATCCGTCGGCGCGGGCCGAACTCGGGCTCGCCTGACTATTCCGCTTCGCAGTTGCAGTCCCCGGTGCCGTCGCCGGGTTCCACCTGAACCGTCGCATGATCCAGACCGCGTTCGGTCAGCACGGCACGCGCATCATCGAGCACGAGCGCCGAATCGCGGTTGCTGGTCAGATGCGCGGTGACCATGTCCTTGCCCGGCACCAGGGTCCACACGTGCAGATCGTGCACATCGGTCACGCCCTCGACCGCGCACAGGGCGGTCCGCAACTCCTCGACGTCGATGTGAGCGGGCGACGACTCCGACAAGATCCGCAAGGCGGCCCGCGCCAGTGCGAACGCCCGCGGCAACACCCACAGCGCGACGAACACCGCGACCACGACGTCGGCGTACGGCCAGCCCGTCGTGACCGTGACGATGCCGGCGATCAGCACGCCGATGCTGCCGACGGTGTCGGCGACGACCTCCATGTAGGCGCCCTTGACGGCCAGGCTCGTCTCGGAGTGCGAGCGCAGCAGCAGCACGACCGCGGCGTTGGCCACCAGCCCCGCCAATGCCACGACGATCATCGGCACACCGGGGACCTCGGGGGCGTCCCCGATCCGTTCGATCGCCTCGATGAGGATGAACGCCGCGACGCCGAGTAGCAGCACCGCGTTGGCCACGGCGGTGAACACTTCGGCGCGGTGCCAGCCGTACGTGCGGGCGGGGGAGGTGCTGCCCCTGCGGGCGAGCAGCACCGCGGTCAGGCCCATGAACATCGCGACCAGATCGGTCAGCATGTGGCCGGCGTCCGCCAACAGCGCGATGGAGTTGATCATCAGCGCCGTGACGAGCTCGATCACGAAGAAGGCGGTCAGGATCGCCGCGGCGACCGCCATCCGGCTGACCCGGGTGTCGCCTCTGCTGTGATCGTGACCGGCACCCATGCCAGCAATATATGCGGAAAGACGCATATGTTGCAAGGAGGTGGCCGGCCGGCGCTCATCGCGGCGGGATCAGAACCAGGCCGACCAGAACCGGGTCAGATCGCTGCCCAGCCACACCAGCGGGCGCGGCACGCCCGTGAAGTCGAAGAACCACAGCACCACCTGCCAGAACCACGTGTTGAGTCCGGGGGTGAAGAGCAGCAGCAGCAAGACCAGCAGGCCCCACTGCTTGGCCGGAGCCACCGCTCGCTGGGTCTGCGGGCTCAGGTGCGGTTCGAGCGCGCCGTACCCGTCCAGTCCGGGTACCGGCAGCATGTTCAGCACGAACGCGGTGACCTGGAGGAAGCCCAGGAACGCCATGCCGGCCCAGAAGACGCCGTGCGCGGGGTTGTAAAGCACGCTCGTCAGCACCAGCAGCAGCACCGCAAACACCAGGTTGGTGGACGGTCCCGCAAGGCTGACCAGTGTGCGCTGGCGTCGGGTCATCCAGCCGGTGTGGACATACACCGCCCCGCCGGGCAGGCCGATCCCGCCGATCGCGATGATCGCGACCGGTAGCCCGATCGACAACAGTGGGTTGGAGTACTTGAGCGGGTTGAGCGTGAGGTAGCCGCGCACCGCGACGTCGCGGTCGCCGAACCGCCATGCGGTGTAGGCGTGCGCGAACTCATGCACGCACAGCGACACCAACCAGCCCGCGATCACGAACGTGAACACCCCGACATAGGCCAGCGGTCGCGAGATCTCCGTCGCGCACACCCATGCCAGTACGCCGCCAGCCACGGTGGCCGCCACGATCGCCAGGAACACCGGGCTGGGCCGCACCGACTGGTGCAGCGGACGAACGCTCACAGGTCGAAGCTACCCGAGGTCAGCGCACCCGCAGCCAGCCTTCGGTGTGCCGGTAGAACGTCGAGCGCTTCACCGGACGGGCCGCCTTGACGCCGTCGCGGACCACGATGGCGCCGGTGGTGCCGAGCTGGGCCGCCCGTCCCGTCACCCACCGTTGCGGCCGCATGCGACGCGACAACACGGCCGCGCGGAGTCCGGGCATCGTCGGTATCGGTTCGATGCGCACTCCGGTCGCCGTTCCGTCGAAGAGCACCTCGTCGTCGACCACGGCCTCGCCGATCAGCTCGGCGGGCGGCGAGCCCTTTTCGAGCTCGCTCTCACCGAGCCAGAACGCGGCGCCGACAAGCGCGGCTCCCCGGTCGTCACGGATGAGCGGCACCCGCGTGGCACCGCCGCGCAGTGCCCGGCGCGCGTGCCACGGCCTGCGCACGTGGGCCACCTCGACACCGAGCCGATCGGTGCGCAGCAGTCGGGTCAGCACCGTCGCCACATCGGCCTCGGAGCCGACGACGACGAGGCGACGGCAGGGGGTATCCGGTGTCTCGGCAACCGGCAGGCCGCGCAGCGCGGCCGGTATCCGACGTCGGCCGAAACGCAACACCACGACCTCAGCGGTGCTCAAGTTCGGCTCCTCGCAAGTTGCTGGGATAGGGTGTCTCACCGGCTGCAACAAGGTTTTGGGTGCAAGGGTAGCCGGAATTGCGAGGACCAAGTCATGCCGGCAATCGTGCTCATCGGCGCGCAATGGGGCGACGAGGGCAAAGGTAAAGCCACCGACCTGCTCGGTGGACGCGTCCAGTGGGTGGTGCGCTACCAGGGCGGCAACAACGCCGGCCACACCGTCGTACTGCCGACCGGTGAGAACTTCGCCCTGCACCTGATCCCGTCGGGCATCCTCACCCCGGGCGTGACCAACGTCATCGGCAACGGCGTGGTGGTCGACCCAGGGGTGCTGCTCACCGAACTGCAGGGACTCGTCGACCGCGGCGTGGACACCGAGCGCCTGCTGATCTCCGCCGACGCACACCTTCTGATGCCGTATCACGTCGCGATCGACAAGGTCGTCGAGCGGTATGCGGGCAGCAAGAAGATCGGCACCACCGGCCGCGGTATCGGCCCCTGCTACCAGGACAAGATCGCCCGGATCGGCATCCGCATGGCCGACGTGCTGGACCCCGCGTTGCTGGCCGAGAAGATCGAGGCCGCACTGGACTTCAAGAACCAGGTGCTGGTCAAGGTCTACAACCGCAAGGCGCTCGACGCCGCCGAGGTGGTCGACAGCCTGCTCAACCAGGCCGAGGGTTTCATGCATCGCATCGCCGACACCCGCTATCTGCTCAACACGGCGCTGGAGAACGGCGAGACGGTGCTGCTCGAGGGCTCTCAGGGCACCCTGCTCGACGTGGACCACGGCACGTATCCCTATGTGACGTCGTCGAATCCGACGGCCGGTGGCGCCGCGGTGGGGTCGGGCATCGGGCCCACCCGGATCACCACGGTGCTCGGAATCCTCAAGGCCTATACGACGCGCGTCGGCTCGGGTCCGTTCCCCACTGAGCTGTTCGACGAAAAGGGCGAGTACCTGTCCAAGACCGGTGGCGAGTTCGGCGTGACGACCGGCCGGCGACGCAGGTGCGGTTGGTTCGACGCCGTCATCGCCCGATATGCCACCAGGGTCAACGGCATCACCGATTACTTCCTCACCAAACTCGACGTGCTGTCCAGCCTGGAGACCGTGCCGGTGTGTGTCGGATACCGGGTGCACGGCCGGCGTCTGGACGACATGCCGATGACCCAGTCCGAGATCGCGCTTGCCGAGCCGATTTACGAAGAGCTGCCCGGTTGGTGGGAGGACATCTCCGGAGCGCGCGAGTTCGACGACCTGCCCGCCAAGGCGCGCGACTACGTACTGCGGGTCGAAGAGCTTGCCGGGGCGCATGTTTCGTGTATCGGCGTGGGCCCGGGCAGAGACCAGACGATCGTGCGTCGCGATATCCTGGCCCAGCCGTGAGGTGGGGGCACCGCCCGCTTGCGGGGGACGCTTGCGCGAAGAGCCGACCGCGATGACGGATCCGCACCTCGAGGATCCCGACTACGACAAGCACGGCGGATTCCCGAACTATCAACGGGCCGAGCCCGGGCCGGGATTCGGCCGGTTCCTCACGGCGATGCGGCGCGCACAAGACCTCGCGGTGTCGGCCGATCCGGACAGCGACACCTGGGACCGAGCCGCCGACCAGGCCGAGGCCTTGGTCGCACTTCTCGACCCCTTCCGCGCCGCCGAAGGTGTCGGCCCGGCCAACCGCGTGCCGTCGCTGCCCGGCGCGGGCAGCCTGCTGATGCCGCCGTACCGGGAGGTGGAGCTCGACCCGACCGGGGTCACCCTCAAGGTCCAGTTCAGCCGGTATCACGTCGGAGGCAACTCCGCCGTGCACGGCGGTGTGCTGCCGTTGCTGTTCGACTCGGTGTTCGGCATGGTGATCCACGCCGTCGGCCGGCCGATCAGCCGCACCGGCTTCCTGCACGTCGACTACCGCAAGGTGACCCCGATCGACACCGAGCTGTCGGCCCGCGGCTGGCTGCGGGAAGCCCAGGGACGCAAGGCGTTCGTCAACGCCGAGCTGCGCGACCCCGACGACAACCTGCTCGCCGAGGCGAACGGGTTGATGATCCAGCTGCTCGCCGGTCAGCCGTGAGGCCGATGGCGTGACAACCGACGACACCGGTCCGCGGCCTCCAAGCCTGACCGCCCCTCGCTCGGCCGCCCTGGCCGGTGTCGCGTTCGCGCTGTTGTTCGCGACGGCGCTGGTGCTGATCCGCATTGCCCTACCCGAGGGCCGGGAGCCGGGTTCGCAGTGGGTGGCTGAGCACAGCGTCAACATGCGGATCGCGGCGATTTTGATGCCGTTCGCGGGGATCGCGTTCCTCTGGTTCATGGGCGTCCTGCGGGACGGCATGGGGCGCTATGAGGACAAGTTCTTCGCGACCGTATTCCTCGGAAGCGGCCTGCTGTTCTTGGCGATGATGTTCGTCGCCGTCGCCTTGGGTGTGGGTCTCGAACATAGCGGCGCGGCAGCGTATCCCGGTGTCGCCGCCTTCGGACAGATGACGCTGATGACGATCTCGAAGACCTACGCGTTGCGCATGGCGGCGGTGTTCATGATCTCGCTGGCCACGATCTGGCTGCGGACGCGGCTGATGCCGCGGTGGTTGAGCATCGCCACCTACGTCGTGGCGGTGGCGGTGCTACTGGCCGCCGACCTGAGCATGTGGTCGGTGCTGATCTTCCCGGCGTGGGTCCTGGTCGTCAGCGTGCAACTCCTCGCGCACCGACCCGGCCCTCACTAATCGACGAGCCGCAAAGCCTGTGCCGGGCAGAGCTTCACGGCTTCGCGGGCGTGGTCGAGCTCATCGTCTGGCACCTCATCGACCAGCACCACGACGATGCCGTCGTCGTCCTGGTCGAAAACGGCGCCGGCCGACATCACGCAGTTGCCCGCCTGAATGCAGACGTCGCGCTCGGCGTGCACCTTCACAACCGTCACCTCCAATCCACTGATAGCGATTTGAGACCGTAGATGAAGTGGAACGACCGGAACTGCACATCGGCGAAGTCCTCGGCCAGCCGCAGTGCCGGAAAACGTTGCAGCAGAGCGGGAAACGCGATCCGCATCTCCATCCGGGCCAGCGGCGCCCCGAGGCAGTGGTGCACACCGTGCCCGAAGGCGAGATGTCCGGCGGCGCCGCGGCCGATGTCGAGCACATCCGGGTCGTCGATGAAGTCGGGATCGCGGTTGCCCGACGGTAGCGACGCGAACACCAGCTGCCCGGCCGGGATCGCGACACCCGCGATCTCGACGTCGGTGGTGGTGATGCGCGGTATCGCGGTGTGCACGATGGACAACCAGCGCAGCAGCTCCTCGACCGCGGGGCCGACGGCGTCGGGGTCGTCGCGGACGACGGCGAGTTGTTCGGGATGGCGCAGCAGGGCCAGCGTGCCAAGGCCGAGCATGTTGGAGGTGGTCTCGTGGCCGGCGAGCAGCAGCAGCCCGGCAATGCCGACGAGTTCGTCGTCGGTGAGCTCGGCGCCGTGTTCGCGAACCAACATGCCGAGGATGTCGTCGCCGGGCTGTCGCCGTGCCCGTTCGACCAGCGACCGCATGTAGGCCCGCCCGGCCCGCTGCAACTCGAGGCGCTCGGTGAACGGCAGCGACAAGTCGAGCTGGCGCGCGCTGCGGTGCTGGAAGTCGTCCCGGTCCTCGTAGGGCACCCCGAGCAGTTCGCAGATGACCAGCGACGGGATCGGCAGCGCGAAGTGCTCGACGAGATCTGCGGGGGCTCCGGCGGTTTCCATCATGTCCAGGTGTGTCTGGACGATCTCGACGATGCGAGGTTCGAGCCGTTTGATCCGGCGGATCGTGAACTCCGGGGTGAGCATACGGCGCAGCCGCTGATGCTCGGGCGGGTCCAGACCGAGCAGGTTGCCGGCCCGGGCGCTGGCGAGCTCTTCTTCCGACAACGTCGGAGCGCCGGGGACGACGAATCCCGGAGGGCGGCCGTTGGAGAACCTCTCGTGGTCGGACAGCACCATCTTGACGTCGTCGTGCCGGGTGACCAGGTACACCGTCATACCGAAGGCGTTGACCACCGTGCGAACACCGGTGGTGTCGCGAATCTCGGCCAGCGCAGGGGTGGGATCGAAGGCGTCGCGACGCATATGCAGAGGCGGCAGCTCCGGTGCTTGCGTCATGACCCGACGCTACCCGCCGTGATACGGCGTCGCCGAGACCGACGGTATGGCCGCTTTCACCCGCGCGAATCGACCGAAGCGTCCCTTTCGGCGTCCTGCCCCTTGAGCGCGGGCCACCAGATGCGCGGTCCGATGAGCGTGAACAGCGCGGGGATGATCACGGTGCGCACGATGAAGGTGTCGAGCAGGATGCCAAGGCCGACGATGATGCCGATCTGGGTGAGCACGATCAACGGCAGCACGCCGAGCACGCAGAACACCGCGGCCAACACGATGCCTGCGCTGGTGATCACCGCTCCGGTCGCGGACACCGCGCGCACGATCCCGCCGCGCGTGCCGTGCTCCGGAGTCTCCTCACGCGCGCGGGTGACCAGGAAGATCGTGTAGTCCACCCCGAGCGCCACCAGGAACAGAAACGCGAACAGCGGTGTGGTGTTGTCGAGTGCGGGGAAGCCGAACACGTGCACGCTGGCCCAGCCGCCGAGGCCCAGCGCGGCCAGCGCGCTCAACACCGTGACCGCCACCAGGATCAGCGGTGCCAGCGCGGCGCGCAGCAACACGTACAGCACAGCGAGCACCACGACCAGGATGGCCGGTACCACGACCGCCCGGTCGCGGGATGCAGCGGCGCTGGCGTCGCGGGCGGTGGCGTCCGAACCGCCGACCAACGCCTCCGGATCGGCGGAGCGCACCGAATCACGAAGCGCATCAACGGTTTCGAACGCCTCATCCGAGGCGGGTTCGGCGTCGAGCACGACCGACCACTGCGTCAGACCGTCGGGGGTCTGCCCTGCGGGGCTGGCCGACACCACGCCGGGTGTCTCGGTGATCGCGCGCTGCACCTCAGCGGCGCGGTCGGTGGACCCGATGACGCGGGTGGGGTCGGTCAGGCCGCTCGGGAAGTGGTCGGCCAACCGCGAGTATCCGCTGACCGACTCGGCCTGTACCCGGAACTGTTCGGTCTGCGACAACCCGATCGGGGTGGCGACCAGCCCGATGCAAAGCACCGCCAGACCGCCGATCGCGATCGTCGCGACGGAGCCGGGCCTGCGGGCCACCGCCTCGGCGATGCGGTGCCAGATGCCGCTGTCGGTCAGTACCCGGTCGCCGATCTTGGGGATGAACGGCCAGAACAAGCGCTTGCCGAACAGGCCGAGCAGCGGTGGCAACACCAGCAGGACGAACACCGCGGCAACGATGAGGCCCGCTGCGGCTTGAACGCCCAGGCTACGCACGCTCGGAGACGACGCGAACACCAGCGTGAGCAGCGCCAGCACCACCGTGGCATTGCTGGCGATGATCGCCGGGCCGGCCCGGCGCACCGCGGTGTCCAGTGCGTCGTAATGGTTTTCGGTGCGGCCCAACTCTTCCCGGTACCGCGAAATGAGCAGCAGCGCGTAGTTGGTACCCGCACCGAACACGAGAACGCTGGTGATGCCCGAGGTCGAACCGTCCGGGCTCATGCCGACCGCTTGGGCGACGGCGGCGCCGAGCACGGCGGCCACCCGGTCGGCGAATCCGATCACGGCGAGCGGCACCAGCCACAGCACGGGTGAGCGGTAGGTGATGATCAGCAGCAGTGCGACCACCGTGGCGGTCACCGCGAGCAGCGTGAAATTGGCGCCGGAGAACGAGTTCGCGATGTCGGCGCCGAATGCGGGCCCGCCGGTGACCTCGCTGCGCAGGTCGGCGGGCAACCCCTCGGCGGACTCCGCACGCACCTTCTCGACCGCGTCGGTGAGTTCGAACCCGGAGAGGTCGGCGTCCATCGGCACCACCGCCAGCGCGGCTGCACCGTCTTCGGACAGCTGCGCCGAGGGCCATTTCTGCCTGACGGTGTCGATGTCGGCCGGGCTCAGCGGCGTCTCGTCGGTACGGGTGATCACGACGATCGCGGGAACGCGGTCTCCGCCGGGGAACTCGGCGCGCAGGGCGTCGGCGCGCGCGGACTCGGCGGAGTCGGGTACGGGCACCGGTGAGCGCGCGCTCGAGTCGTCGCTGCCGACGAGGCCCATCAGTGCGCCCGACACGAACACCACGAGCACCGCGAGTATCCAGGAGATGCGGCGGGACATGCTTACGAATATTTCAAAAACTTAACTAACAATCAAACCACCCCGGCCGACTCGGCCTATGCTTTCGGCGTGTCAGAGGACCGCGACGCGCTGGAGGCGACGATCGCCGCCGATGTGCGCGCGATGAACGCCGAATCCGACGAGATCGGCAGGCTCTTTGCGAGTCGACATGATGTCGCGGCCAACGACTTTCGTGCGTTACTGCATGTGATGGTTGCCGAGACCGAGGGTGTTCCGTTGACTGCGGGGGACCTGCGCAGGCGGATGGGCATGTCGGCTGCGGCGATCACCTACCTCGTCGAGCGGATGATCGCTTCCGGTCACTTCCGTAAAGAGTCGGACCCGCGGGACCGCCGAAAAGTGATCCTGCGTGTGGCGGATCACGGAGTGGACGTCGCCCGAGGGTTCTTCACACCGCTCGGTGAACGCACCCGCGACGCGTTGGCGGATTTGTCGGAGGACGAGCTGGCCGCCGCACATCGCACGTTCACCGCACTCATCGACGCCATGCGGCAATTCCGTACCCAGCTGGAACAGTCCGTCATCCCGAACTGAGGCACACCTGTCCGATGGCGGTGGCCGGTCCGCGATGACGTCTGGCAGGCTGGAGCCCCGATGACTGATACCCCGCAGGCAGCGGTCGATCCCGGTGATCCGGTGACCGACCCCGAACCGGTCGCCGGTACCCCCGGCGCATCCTCGGTGATGCTGCTCGGCTCGGGCGAACTGAGCCGGGAGCTGGTGTTGGCGTTCCAGCGGTTGGGCGCCGAGGTCATCGCGGTGGATCGCTACGCCGACGCCCCGGCGCACGGTGTCGCCGACCGCCCGGTCGTCGCGAAGATGAACGACGCGGAGGAACTGACCGCGCTCATCGAGCGGGAAAATCCGCGCTACGTGGTGGCCGAGGGCGGTGTCATCGCCGCCGACGCGCTGATCGCCGTCGCCGAACGCGGCGTCGCCGAGGTGTTCCCGACCCCGCGCAGCACCCGGCTGTCCCTGGATCGGGAGGGCCTGCGCCGGTTGGCCGCCGACGAGCTGGGCCTGCCCACCGCGCCGTTCTGGTTCGCCGGATCGACCGAGGAACTCGGCGCGGTCGTCCAGCACGCGGGTTTTCCGTTGGTGGTCAAGCCCATCGCGTCGGCCGCGGGTGAGGGCGAGTCGGTGCTGGTGCGCGCCGAGGACGTCGAGCCTGCGTGGCAGCGCGCGGTCGCCGCGGGCCGGATACCGCACAACCGCGTGATGGTCGAGTCGGTGGTCGAGATCGATTTCGAGGTCACGCTGCTGACGATCCGCACGGTCGGACCGACGGGACCCGCGGTGCACTTCTGTGAGCCCATCGGGCACCGGCAGGCCGACGGCGATGTGCTCGAGTCCTGGCAGCCGCAGCGGTTGGCGCCTGCCGCCCTGGATGCCGCGAAGTCGATCGCCGCGCGCATCGTGAACTCGCTGGGCGGTCGCGGCGTGTTCGGTGTCGAACTGTTGGTGCGAGGCGACGAGGTGTACTTCGACAACGTGCGCCCGCGGCCGCATGACAGCGGCATGGTCACGCTGCGCTCGCAGCGGCTCTCGGAGTTCGAATTGCACGCCCGCGCAATCCTGGGGCTGCCCGTCGACACGATCATGATCTCGCCCGCCGCCGCGGAGATCGTCTACGCCGGCGCGGAGGCGAGGCCACCAAGCGGACAGGATCCGCAGGCGGTGCTCGCCGAGGCGCTCGCCGTGGCCGAGAGCGACGTCGCCTTGTTCAACCGCCCCGACGAGACCGAGGACAGGCGGCGGCTCGCGGTGGCGTTGGCGACCGCTCCCGATCCGATCGTCGCCCGTGACCGCGCCCGACGCGTCACCGCCGCGCTGCGCAGGCTCTGGTAGCGGTGGCCCAATCCCCACCCGAATCCGGAGACACAGCCGGGGACCGGCCCACAGCGGCGCCGTTTCTGATCGGGCTCACAATCTTTGTGCTCGTCGTGATCGTAATCGGGCTGCTGAACCTGTTCGACGGCGAGCAGGAGTCCGCCGACCAGCAGGTGGCCAGGGCCGCGGTCGGGCAGAACGACGCACTGCAACGGCAGAACTACTCCGACTACCGCGCCTACACCTGCCCCGAGCAAGCCGGGACAGAAGCGCATGTGCTTGCCGCACAACGGGATTCCGTCGCTCAGCGCGGTGAACGGTTCGTCGACGACGTCACCGAGGTCGCGGTCACCGGGGACCGCGCCACCGCCAAGGTGACCTACCATTTCGACAAGGCGCCCGACGACAAGAAGATCGTCGAGATGTCGTTCGTCCGCGGCGGCGACGCCTGGAAGGTCTGTTCCCCCGGTCCCAGGTAGCTGTGGGACACTCAACGACCGTGAGTTACGCCGGAGACATCACGCCCGAAGAGGCTTGGAAGCTGCTGACCGGCACCCCCAACGCGGTGCTGGTGGATTGCCGCACCGACGCCGAGTGGCGCTTCGTCGGCGTACCGGACCTGTCGTCGCTGCAGCGCGAGGTCGTGTTCATCGAGTGGAACCACGCCGACGGCACGCACAACGACGCGTTCGTCTCCGATCTCCGGCGCGAGATCACTGGCGCCGGTGTCGACGCAGGGCCGGTGGTGTTTCTGTGTCGCTCCGGCAACCGATCGATCGGCGCAGCCGAGGCCGCCACCGAGGCCGGGATCGGGCCGTCGTACAACGTGCTCGACGGCTTCGAGGGCCACCTCGACGAGAACGGGCACCGCGGCGGCACCGGATGGAAGGCTGTCGGACTTCCCTGGAAGCAGTCATGAGCACGGATTCCCCGAACACCGTCCCGTCCGTCCGCATACCCGCAGAGCTGCCGGAGGGAGTCAGCCAGGCGACCATCGGCGTGCGCGGCGGGTTGTTGCGATCGGAATTCGAAGAGACCGCCGAGGCGCTGTTCCTCACCTCGGGCTATGTGTATGCCTCGGCCGCAGACGCCGAGAAGGCGTTCACCAGTGAGATCGACCGCTATGTGTACTCGCGCTACGGCAATCCGACCATCTCGATGTTCGAGGAGCGGCTGCGCCTGATCGAGGGTGCGCCCGCCTGCTTCGCGACCGCGACGGGCATGGCGGCGGTGTTCACGTCGCTGGGGGCGCTGCTGGGCGCCGGTGATCGGCTGGTCGCCGCCCGCAGCCTGTTCGGCTCGTGCTTCGTGGTGTGCAGCGAGATCCTGCCGCGGTGGGGTGTGGAGACGGTGTTCGTCGACGGCGACGACCTGTCGCAGTGGGAAGAGGCCCTCTCGGTTCCCACGCAGGCGGTGTTCTTCGAGACCCCTTCCAACCCGATGCAGTCGTTGGTGGACATCGCCGCGGTATCTGAGCTCGCGCATGCCGCGGGGGCAAAAGTGGTGCTGGACAACGTGTTCGCCACGCCGATCCTGCAGCAGGGTTTCCCGCTGGGCGCAGACGTCGTCGTCTACTCGGGGACCAAGCACCTCGACGGCCAGGGCCGTGTGCTCGGCGGCGCGATTCTCGGCGACAAACAGTACATCGACGAGCCCGTGCAGAAGTTGATGCGCCACACCGGGCCCGCGCTGAGCCCGTTCAACGCGTGGACACTGCTCAAAGGACTGGAGACGCTCGCGGTCCGTGTGGACTACCAAAACACTTCGGCGCAGCGGATCGCAGAGTTTCTGGAGGGCCACCCCGCGGTGAGCTGGGTGCGCTATCCCTTCCTCGAGTCGCACCCGCAGTACGACCTGGCCAAGCGCCAGATGACGGGCGGCGGAACGGTTGTCACGTTCGAGGTCGCCGCCGCCGGCGGAGCCGGCAATTCAGCGGGCAGTAAGGAGCGTGCGTTCGAAGTGCTCGACAAGCTGCGCATCGTCGACATCTCCAACAACCTCGGCGATGCCAAGTCGTTGGTCACCCACCCGGCAACCACCACCCACCGCGCGATGGGTCCGGAGGGCCGCGCCGCGATCGGGCTGGGTGACGGTGTTGTGCGGATCTCGGTGGGCCTGGAGGGAACCGACGACCTGCTCAACGATCTCGATCAGGCATTGCGCTGAATGTCCAAGCGCAGCGACGCAAAGAAGGCCCGCCGCCGCAAGCGGCAGGCTGCCCGCAACGAACGCTGGATTCCCGACACGGTGATGGACGCGCTGAGCGAAGAGACCGCGACGGCGGCCGTGCTCGAGGCCTTCGACGAGCGAATCACCCAGCGGGGCTGGGTGTTTGACGACGAGCTCTCCGACGAAGAATCAGCGCTGTGGTTCTACCCGCCGTCGCAGGCCGAGGTGGCGGACGAAGATCTGGTGTCCGTCACGACCGTCGTGCTCACCGCTGACGACGCGGCGGACGTCGCGCACGTGGTGTTCGTCGGCACGGCCGACGACTACCAGTTCAACCTCGACGAGCTGTTCGAGTGCCTCGACGTCGTGGAGGCCTACCGGTTGGGCGACCCCGCACCGAGGTTTCCCGTCTAGCCTCCCTGCCGCGCTCGCGCGGAGGTAAGTCAGTCCTCGACGACGCCCTGCGCGGTGCGCGCCCGGTCCTCGTACTTCTTGCGGGCGCTCGTATCGAAATCCAGGAACACCCGGTCCAGTCCCAGCTTGTTGTTGAGCCAACGACGCCCGCGCGGGCCGAGCATCTGCGCGGCCTGAGCGGTGAAGCGGAGCGGGGATGGCACGGAGACATGGGTTTTCGGCTTGTCGAGGGTCTTGACGATCGCCGCGGCGATATCCTCGGGCTCCACCGGCTTGATCGCCCCGCTGCTCTTGGTGCCCGAGATCAGCTCGGTGTTGGTGAACGGCGGCATGATCACCGACACGTCGACATTGTGCGGTGCGACCTCATCGGCCAGCGCGGCCGTCAGCCCGACCACCCCAAACTTCGCACCCACGTACACGACCTGACCCGGCACAGGGATCAGTCCCGACAGCGAGGCGATGTTGATGATGTGTCCGCTGCGCCGCGCGATCATGTCCGGCAGCACCAACTGACAGCCGGTGATCACGCCGTAGAGGTTGACCTCGAGGGTCGACCGGATCGATTGCTCGGTCTCGTCGACGAACGGTCCGATCGGCATCACGCCGGCGTTGTTGATCAACACGTCGATGCGTCCGCCGCCCTCGGTGCGGGCCTTGTCGAGGAACGTCGCGAACGACTCCCGATCGGTGACGTCGAGCGGATAGCCCGACGCCTGCCCCAAGTTGCCCAACTGTGCGACGGCCGATTCCTGAAGCGCCACGTCGCGGTCGCCGATCACCACGCGGGCATCGCGCGCCAACAGAGCCTTGGCGGTCGCGAAACCGATACCGCGGGCAGCACCGGTGATCGCGATGGTCTTGCCCCTGATGTTGTCCATGCGGCCAAACTTTACACGTGTCAACTTTTGGGTGGAAGTGGCGATTGTCGGATCAGGACGAACGAGAGTGCGGTGTAGGAATGGACGCGACCGGTTCGCGTTGAACAGTTGGGTGATGCCCGTGTCGAGCCAGCTGAAGTTCGTCGCCGTCCGCCAGGACGACCCCTTGGCCGAGCCGTTGCTGGCCGAGTTGACGGTGGAGTACTCCCGGCGTTACGGCCCGCCCGAGGAAACGGTGAGCACGTGGCTGCGGGGACATCCGGCCGATGAGTTCGCCCCACCGCACGGCGATCTCGTGGTCGGTCTCCTCGGCGAACGGACGGTCACGGGCGGTGCGTTCTGCCGGTTCGACGACACCACCGCCGAGCTGAAGCGGATCTGGACCGACAGCCGGCACCGTCAACAGGGCCTGGCCAAGGCGCTCCTCGCCGAACTCGAGGCCCGCATTGTCGCCCGCGGGTATCGACGGGTCTACCTGACGACCGGTGACCGCCAACCCGAAGCGGAGGCGTTGTACGAATCGGCGGGCTATGAGCGGCTGGCCGATCCTCTGCCCGCCGAGGGCGATGTCTTCCCGGTGGCGTTCGTGAAGGTGCTGCGATGAGCGAGCGCACCGGGCACACGCTCGGAGATCACCTGGGCCTTCAGGCCGGCCTATAGGCTGGGTCCCGGTGTCGGCCCGGAGGACGATGAGCTGCGGCACCGGGGGTGATGGTGGCGTTATCGCAGACGATGGTCGGCTGGCTGCTGGTGGCGGCCGGTCTCCTGACGTTTCTGATCGGCGTCGCGTCGCGGGTGTTCATCGGCCGGCGCCGTGAGACGAAGCCGGTCCGGATCATGGTGCACACGTTCCGCCGGACCGGGGTCGCGCGCGTGCTGTTCGGACGGTTCGAAAGCGATGTCCTCGACGACGACGAGCTCGACGCCATGATCCTGATGCCGACCATCGTGATCGCTTCCGGATTGTGCCTGACCGCGGTCTTTCTGCTCGGCTACCAGAACCTGGTGTAGGACTCAGCTTTCGGCGGCGGCTCGTTCGGCGGCGTCCCGGATGGACCCGCGCCATACCGGGCCGTGCCCGGGCAGCAGCACCTCGCTGTCCAGCAGGCCGAGCGCGGACAGGCTGCGCACGCACCCGTCCTGGTCGTGGTTGAACAGGCCGGGCAGAAGCTGCGGCCCGCCGCGTGCCGACAGCGGGTGCCTAGTGACCAGTGCATCGCCGCTCACCAGGACGCCGTCGACCAGGAACGAGCAGTGCCCACCGGTGTGACCCGGCGTCGGGATGGCCACCGGCTTGCCGGGCAGGGTTGCCGCCACCTCGTCGGTCAGGACCTGCGCGGTGGGGATGCCGTCGCGCACCATGGCGCCCTTGCGGGTGATCGCCACCGACCACGTGAGATAGCGCGGCCGCCAGATGTGCTTGGCGATGTCGGCGGGCGAGGCTTGTTCGAGATACTCCCGCTTGGCGTGGCCCACTTCGGCGGCGTGGCAGTAGACCGGAGTGCCGTGCGTCTTCGCAAACCAGATCGCCGAGCCGAGATGGTCGATGTGGGCGTGCGTCAAGAGGATTGCGCGCAGATCGTCGACCCCGAAACCGAGCTCACGCAGCGATGCGAGCACGTCGTCGCGGCTGCCGGGGAATCCCGTGTCGATCAACATGACGCCCGCTTCGTCGGCCACCAGTGTCCAGTTGACGAGGTCGGTGTACGCGAAATGGACGGTGTCGGTGATGGCGCTCAGGGCTGCTGCCATGCCGCGAGTTTAAGCAAGGGAGTAGAAACGAATCGTGGCTGAAACCAAACCTGGACTGAAACTGGGCTACAAGGCGTCGGCGGAGCAGTTCGCGCCGCGGGAACTGGTCGAGCTGGCCGTGGCGGCCGAAGAGCACGGCATGGACAGTGCGACGGTCAGCGATCATTTCCAGCCGTGGCGTCACGAGGGTGGTCACGCGCCGTTCTCGCTGGCGTGGATGACCGCTGTCGGCGAGCGCACGAAAAACCTCCTCCTCGGTACGTCGGTGCTGACCCCGACATTCCGTTACAACCCGGCGGTGATCGCACAGGCGTTCGCCACCATGGGCTGTCTGTATCCCGACCGGATCTTCCTCGGCGTGGGCACCGGCGAGGCGCTCAACGAGATCGCCACCGGCTACGAGGGCGACTGGCCCGAGTTCAAGGAGCGCTTCGCTCGGTTGCGAGAGTCGGTGAAGCTGATGCGGGAGTTGTGGCTGGGCGATCGGGTCGACTTCGACGGCGAGTACTACCACACGAAGGGCGCCTCGATCTACGACGTGCCAGAGGGCGGCATTCCGGTGTACATCGCCGCGGGCGGGCCGGTGGTGGCCAAGTACGCCGGCCGTGCGGGTGACGGGTTCATCTGCACCAGCGGCAAGGGAGAAGAGCTCTACAAGGACAAGCTCATCCCCGCGGTCAAGGAGGGAGCCGAGGCGGCGGGCCGCGACCCCGACAGCATCGACCGGATGATCGAGATCAAGATCTCCTACGACACCGATCCCGAGCTCGCCCTCGAGAACACACGGTTCTGGGCGCCGCTGTCGCTGACCGCCGAACAGAAGCATTCCATCGACGATCCGATCGAGATGGAGAAGGCCGCCGACGAGCTGCCCATCGAGCAGGTCGCCAAGCGCTGGATCGTCGCGTCCGATCCCGACGAGGCTGTCGAGAAGGTGAAGGACTACGTGGACTGGGGGCTCAACCACCTGGTGTTCCACGCCCCGGGCCACGATCAGCGCCGGTTCCTCGAACTGTTCCAGCGCGACCTCGAGCCGCGTCTGCGCCGTCTCGGCTAGGTTTCACGAGAAACTGTAATCACACATCATGATTCGAGTGCCGGCGACGGTTCTCGGCGTGCTTGCATTCGCGTTGGCGTTCGCGGGGCTGGTGTCGCGCTATCTGCCGGTCGACAACGAGATTGTGCTGGTGTTGGCCGCTGCATCGCCCTACCTGACCACAGCGGGTGTCGCGTCGATGGCGCTGTTCGCGGTGGCGCGGCGCTGGGCGGCGACGATCCTGGCCGCGACCCTGTGCGTGGTGATGCTCGCGGTGCTCGCCCCTCGTTATCTCGGGCCCGAGAAGACCGGTGTCCCCGCGGTCGCGTTACGGGTGCTCACTGCAAACCTCGGAATGGGCGGCGCGGACGCGCGGGCGGTGGTGGAGTTGGCGTTATCGACGGCCGACGTCCTCGTCGTACAGGAGATGACTCCGCAAGTGGCAGAGGCCATGTCGGGTGCCGGGCTCGACACGATCTTCGGCCACCGGGTGATCGACCCGCGCCCGATGGCTCATGGGATCGGGGTGTGGAGTCGTCATCCGATCGTGGCGTCGGGCACCGTCGACGGCTATCAGATGCCGATGCTGCGCACTCAGATCCGGGTTCCCGGGGTGAGATTCGACGTCACCGCGCTCGCGGTTCATCTGGCCGCTCCTTGGGTTCAGCCGCTGCGCTGGTTCACCGACGACATCGCGCGATTTCCCGAGACGATGCGGGCGTTGGCCCATAGCGCCGGCTCCGGCGCCGTTGTCGTGGCCGGCGACCTCAACGCGACCTACGACATGAGTCCCTTCCGGCTGCTGTTGGACGCGGGGTACCGGGACGCGGCCGAACAAGCCGGCGCGGGCCTGGCCCGCAGCTACCCGAGCAGGCCGTGGCTGCCGCCGGTGGTCGGGATCGACCATGTGCTGCTGCGCAATTGCGCGGCCTCATCGGCGTACACCGTTGAAGTGCCGGGGTCCGACCACCGCGGACTCGCGGCCGTCGTCAACATTCCCGCGGACCCGACCGCGAGCTGAAAGTTGCGTCTCACGGAGCCGGGGCGGTCGGCGTCCCGACGTGCGATGGATCGGGAACCCGTCATCACCGGTCGCGCTGGTGATCACGAACAGCTGCGGGCTATCCGAAGCAAGCCAGATGTCCCACGTGTTGAAGGTTCGTAGTTGTCCTAGGCTGACATCCGTGTCTTCGCGCGACCCCGCTTACGCCGTCTACGTCGCATCCCCGGAAGGGGACACCGGTAAATCCACGATCGCGCTGGGCATCCTGCACCGGTTGACCGCCACGGTGGCCAAGGTTGGTGTCTTCCGGCCGATCACCCGGCTCGGCGAGGACAGCGACTACATCCTCGAACTGCTGTTGGGCCACACCACTGCCGGACTGGACTACGACGACTGTGTCGGCGTCGGCTACGAGCAGCTCCACGACGACCCCGACGGTGCGCTGGCCGAGATCGTCGATCGGTACCACCAGGTGGCCGACCAGTGCGATGCGGTTCTGATCGTCGGCAGCGACTACACCGACGTCGCGGCGCCCAGCGAGCTGTCGACCAACGCCCGCATCGCGGCCAACCTCGGCGCTCCGGTGGTGCTGGCGGTCAAGGCCAAGGACCGCAGCCCCGCCGATGTCGCGCACATCGTCGACATCTGTCTCGACGAGATCGCCGCTCAGCATGCGCACACCGCGGCGGTCGTCGCCAACCGTTGCGATCCCGCACAACTGACCGCGGTGCTCGACGCGTTGAAGGGCTTCGATCCCAAGTGTTACGCACTGCCGGAGGAGCCGCTGCTGGTCGCCGCCTCGGTCGCCGAACTACAGGAGGCCGTCGAGGGCACGCTGATCAGTGGCGATCCTGCACTGCTGTCGCGGGAGGCGATGGACCTGATGGTCGCCGGGATGACCGCCGAACGCGTACTCGAGCGGCTCAGCGAGGGTGTGGCCGTCATCGCGGCCGGCGACCGATCCGACGTCGTGCTCGCGCTTGCCAGTGCCCATGCCGCCGAAGGCTTCCCGTCGTTGTCCTGCATCATCCTCAATGGCGGACTGGAATTACATCCCTCGATCGCGGCTTTGGTGTCGGGGCTGGGATTGCGGTTGCCGATCATCGCCACCAGATTCCGGACGTTCGAGACGGCCAGCCGGGTGGCCTCCGCCCGCGGCAGGGTGACCGCGACCTCCATACGTAAGATCGACACGGCCATCGCGTTGATGGAAGCCCACGTCGACATCGCAGACATGCTGGATCAGTTGGCCATCCCGATTCCCCAGGTGGTCACTCCTCAGATGTTCACCTACAAGCTGCTGGAGTGGGCCCGCTCGGACCGTAAGCACATCGTGTTGCCGGAGGGTGACGACGACCGCATCCTGACCGCTGCCGGTCGGCTGCTGCACCGCGGCGTCGCCGAGCTGACGATTCTCGGCGAGGAATCTCAGATACGGGCGCGCGCAGCGGAATTGGGTATCGATCTCTCGGACGCCGCCGTTCTCGACCCGCAAACCAGCGACCTGTGTGACAAGTTCGCCGAACAGTACGCCGAAATGCGCAAGCACAAGGGCGTAACGGTGGAGCAGGCGCGCGAAATCATCCACGACGTCTCCTATTTCGGCACCATGCTGGTGCACAACGACATGGTCGACGGCATGGTCTCCGGCGCCCGACACACCACCGCCCATACGGTGCGGCCGGCCTTCGAGATCATCAGGACGCTGCCCGACGTGTCGACGGTCTCCAGCATCTTCCTGATGTGCCTCGCCGATCGAGTGCTGGCGTACGGGGACTGCGCGATCGTGCCGGATCCGACCGCCGAACAACTGGCCGACATCGCGATCTCGTCGGCGCGCACGGCGGCCAGCTTCGACATCGAGCCACGAGTCGCGATGCTGTCATACTCGACAGGCACCAGCGGATCCGGCGCGGACGTCGAAAAGGTGCGAGAAGCAACCGAATTGGTCATCCAGCGGGAGCCGGACCTGCTGGTCGACGGTCCCATTCAATACGACGCCGCCGTCGACGCCTCCGTGGCCAAGTCCAAGATGCCCGACTCGAAGGTGGCCGGCCGGGCGACAGTCCTGATCTTCCCCGACCTCAACACCGGGAACAACACGTACAAGGCGGTCCAGCGCAGCGCAGGCGCCATCGCGATCGGACCGGTGCTGCAAGGTCTGAAGAAGCCGGTCAACGACCTCTCACGCGGGGCGTTGGTGGAGGACATCGTCAACACCGTGGCGATCACCGCGATCCAGGCGCAGACGCTCTGATGGCTCGCAGCGTTCTGGTTCTCAACTCGGGGTCGTCGTCGCTCAAATACGCCGTCATCGAACCGGATTCGGAGACGATGGTGGTCGACGGCATCGTCGAGCGCATCGGGGAGGGGGAGGTACGCGACCACGCCGAGGCGCTGCAGACTGCGTTCGGCCAGATGGCCGAGGCGGGCCGGGGCCCCGACGCCCTCGATCTCGTCGCCGTCGGGCACCGTGTGGTCCACGGCGGCCCGGATCTGTACGAGCCGACGCTGGTCGACGACGCCCTGGTCGCCAGGATCGACGAGCTGTCTCCTCTTGCCCCGCTGCACAATCCGCCCGCGCTGCTGGGGATCAAGGAGGCGCGCAAGGCGCTGCCCGATCTACCGCATGTCGCAGTGTTCGACACCGCCTTCTTCCACGACCTGCCGGCCGCCGCGGCGACGTACGCGATAGACCGCGACATCGCCGAGCAGTGGCACATCCGTCGTTACGGCTTCCACGGCACCTCGCATCAGTACGTCAGCGAGCAGGCCGCGGCTTTCCTGGGCGTCCCGCTGGATTCGGTGCGCCAGATCGTGCTGCACCTGGGCAACGGCGCATCGGCCTCTGCCATCGTCGGGGGAAGACCGGTGGACACCTCGATGGGGCTGACGCCGATGGAGGGGTTGGTGATGGGAACCCGTTCCGGCGACATCGATCCCGGTCTGATGTTCTATCTGTGGCGCACGGCGAAGATGACAGTCGAGGACATCGAGGAGATGCTCAACCGTCGCTCCGGGGTGCGTGGGCTCGGCGGCGAGGTCGACTTCCGGATGCTGCATCAGCGCATCGAATCCGGAGACGCTTCGGCGCAACTGGCGTACGACGTCTACATCCACCGACTGCGCAAGTACATCGGTGCCTATCTTGCGCTGCTGGGCGGCGCGGACGTCATCACCTTCACTGCCGGAGTGGGGGAGAACGACGCGGCGGTGCGGCGTGACGCGTTGAGTGGCATGGCGCCGTTGGGCATAGAACTCGACGAGGTGCTGAACACCGGCCCCGACAAGAAGGCCCGGCGGATATCGGCCGACCGGTCTCCGACGACGGTGCTAGTTGTTCCCACTGATGAGGAGCTGGCGATCGCCCGCGCTTGCACGAACCTCATCGAGCACTGAGCGCGGCTTCTCGAGCGGGAGTTCCTGGGCGGAGTCGCAGATGGCCAGCAGCCGACGGACCTGCCTGCCACAGCGCACCTGCCAGTCGATGCCGTTCCGCGAGCAGATCACGTTGATGTAGTGCAGCGCGGCGAAGCCGGCGGTGCCGAAGAAGTCGACGAGCCGCAGATCGATCACCAGACGCCGAGTGCCCGCGACCTGACCTTCGACGTAGGTGGCCAGTGCCCGGCTGTTGGTCGCATCGATCTCCCCTTCGACCGTCACGAGGACCGTCGAACCATGCCGGTGGGACGCGGTGAAGCTGGCGCGATGGTGGTGTTCGCACTGATCGAAGGACCGAGGGTCGGGACGGAACACCCGGCAGGTTCCTACAGCGGACACGGTGCACTCCTGTTGTCGAGATGCAATTGAAGCCGCAGAGGCCGTCAGCAATGGCCGGCAGATGCTCAGCCGAGAGTTGGTCTTCAATGACCTCTGCATTTCGGCTGTGACCTCAACCTGTGATGCAGATTACTACGAAATCCGCGGCATGACCATTGAGTGTTACGACATGGGCAAACCCCGTAACGTCGGCGCCTCGCGCTTCGCGATTTGCTGTAAGCGCGACTGAATCCGTAGTTCTCACTCCCGCCGGGGTCACGGTGGTGAGATGGAATTTGCCCCGCTGGCAACGCGTCGAAATCCGCACGCAACCGCCGTCGGCTGGAATGTGCCCATCCGGTGCGACGAAGGAGCACACATGCCGAGTATCTACGAGCAGATCGGCGGCCACGAGGCCCTCGAAGGCGTGGTCGAGGACTTCTACATCCGCGTGCTGGCCGACGACCAGCTGGCCGGTTTCTTCACCGGAACAAACATGGCGCGGCTCAAGGGGCGACAGGTCGAGTTCTTCGCCGCCGCACTGGGCGGGCCCGAACCCTACACCGGCGCGCCGATGCGCCAGGTTCACCAGGGCCGCGGAATCACCGTCCACCATTTCCACCTCGTCGCGGGGCATCTGGCCGCGAGCCTGGCCGCTGCGGGGGTGCCTGCGGAGACGGCCGGCAAGATTCTCGATGCCATCGCCCCGCTAAGCGACGAGATCGCGACCGCCAGCGTCGCCTGACCGTCAGAACGTACTGGTCGGACGGACGCTGTTGGCCAGATCCACAAGCGCGTAGCGGTGCGCCTGGGTCGGCGCCACCCGCGCGAGGGCGCGCAGTGAGGCCTCCACCCCCAACTGCAATCCGTGCTCGGTGAACGGGAACCCGAGGATGTGATTGGTGCTGGCGGTGTTGTCGGCCAGCCAGTCCATCGCGGTGCCCAGTACCAGCGCGCGGATCTGCAACACCCGCGGCTCGCTGTCGGGCAGCGCCTCGACACGGCGTGCGGCGTCCCGGATCTGCTGTTCGGTGATCTCGCTCGACGACCGACCGGACAGCAAAGTGACCGCACTGGTCAACCGGGCCGTCGTGAAGTGACGGGACATCGCGGGCACCTTGTCGAGGGTCTTCACCGCGGCGTCGCGCTCACCGGCGGCCGACTGCGCGCGGGCCAGGCCGAACCCCGCCGAGATCACCCCGTTGTCGGTGGACCACACCGTGTTGTAGAACTTGCCCGCGTCGGAGGTGCCCGACAACTCGGCGGTGGCGGCCAAGGCCAGTTTGGGTGCCAGCTCGCCGGGCATCGTGTCGAGCACCTCGGTGAAATGCTTTGTCGCCGAGTCATAACCGGCGGTCAGCAATTCGGACACGGCCTTGAACCAGACGAGCCGCCACGGCCAGCCCACCCGCTCAGTGAGGTCGTCGAGCTTGCGCCTTGCCTTGGCCACGTCGCCGAGGTCGAGCAGCGCGCGCACCTCCATCAGCGGCAGTTCGACCGAGTCCGACAGGTCGATGCCTTCGGAGTCCAGCGCCCCGTGCCTGGCCGCGCGCAGCTGGTCGAGGGTCTGTACGGGCTGGCTCACCACGCTTGCCGACAGCACAGGCGCACCGACGTCGGTCGGGTCGACGAGTGGTACGGGTAGCGCCCTGACGATCTCCTGGGCGGTCAGCCGTTCGGAGTGCACCTGCCCGTCGAGATAGACGTCGGTGTGCGCGACCAGAAGATCGATGCCGAACGTGGACCGGGTAGGCGAAAACACCGTGGACAGACCGGGTTTGGGGGACCCCGTGTCCTTCGCCACGACTTCGCGCAGCACGCCGAGCAGCTGTCCGGACATCTCGTCGGCGCTGCCGAACCGCCGCCGCGGGTCCGGGTCGATCGCGCGGCGCAGCGCCCGGCCGAACGAGTCGTACTCGGCCAGGACCGGATCGTCTTCGGGCAACCCGTCGACGTAGCGGCCCCTGCGCGTGCGCAAATTCAGCGTCAGCGCAGCGAGCGTGCGCCCGACGGTGTAGATGTCGGTGGCCACGGTCGGCCCCGTCCGCACGATCTCGGGAGCCTGGTACCCCGGGGTGCCGTAGAGATAGCCGAACGAGTTGATGGTTGACACCGCACCGAGGTCGATCAGCTTGAGCTGTTCCTCGGTGATCATGATGTTCTCGGGCTTGAGGTCGTTGTAGGTCAGACCGAGCGAGTGCAGATAGCCAAGCGCAGGCAGGATTTCGAGCATGTACCCGATGGCCTGGGCCACCGGCAGCTTCTCACCCTTGGCCTGTTTGAGCGACGTGCCGCCGACGTACTCCATCACGATGTAACCGACGGGGTTGCCGTGCTGGTCGGCGTGCTCGACGAAGTTGTAGATCTTCACGATCCCGGGATGGGTGACCTCGGCCAGGAACTGGCGCTCGGCCATCGCGATCTTCTGCGCCTCGGCGTCACCGGAATGCACCAGACCTTTGAGCACGACCGGCCGTTCGTTGACGTTGTGGTCGAAAGCCAGATAGACCCAGCCAAGGCCGCCGTGCGCGATACAGCCCTTGATCTCGTACTGGTCGGCGACCATGTCACCCGGATTCAGCTGCGGCAGAAACGAATACGGGCTGCCGCAGTGCGGGCACCAGCCTTCCGACCGGGCGGGCTTGCCATCGCTGGAACGGCCGACGGGGCGCCCGCAGTTCCAACAGAACCGCTTGTTCTCCGCGACCACCGGGTTGGTCATCAGCGCGTCTAGCGGGTCCTTGGCCCGCACCCGCGGGATCTCGACCAGCCCGCCGCCCAGGCGGCGCGTCCGCGACAACGCCCGCGTCGTGGTGGTGGTCTGCTCCTGCGGCTCGGTGTCCCCGGTGCCCACCGACTCGCCGTCGTCGTCCTCGAGGTGGGGCCGGAACACCGCCTCGGTCGCCATCGGGCGGATGGTCGAGGCGGAATCCATGCTCATGTCGTCGAAGCTTGCCGGCTGAGTGCCCGGGCTCTCTTCGTCGTAGTCATCCAGCTGGGTTTCGGACATCAGTCGTAATACCTCGCGACCGGAGGAGCCGGCGCCGGCCCGAGCACTGTCAACCATTTGCGGTACAACGTGTTCCAGGTGCCGTCGCGGCGGATCCGCTCCAGCGTGCCGTTGACGTACCGGACCAGGCCGGTGTTCTGCCGGTTGACCCCGATGCCGTAGGGCTCCTCGTTGAGGCTCGGTCCGACGATGTGCAGGTACGGATCCTGTGACACCAAGCCGGCGAGGATCGAGTCGTCGGTGCTGACGGCGTCGACCTGCCGCTGCTGCAACGCCACCAGGCAGTCGGCCCACGCGACCACCCCGACGATGATCGGCGGCGGCGTGATCTGGCGGATCCGCTCCAGCGATGTCGTGCCCTTCGCGACGCAGACGCGGCGTCCCGAAAGGTCCGACGCCTGCCGGATCGTCGAGTCGCGCGGCGCCAGGATGCGTTGATTGGCGGTCAGATACGTCGTCGAGAACCCGATCAGCTTCTTGCGTTCGCACGTGATGGTCATGGTCTTGACGACGACGTCGACCTGATTGTTCTGCAACGCCGCGATGCGGTCCGCCGACGACAGGATGCGGTACTCCACCTGCGACGGGGTTCCGAAGATGTCGCGGGCGATCTCACCGGCGATGTCGACGTCGAACCCGGTGATCTGCCCGGTGATCGGGTCCCGGAACGAGAACAGGTTGCTGCCGATGTCCAACCCGACGATCAGCCGCCCGCGCGCTCGGATGTTCGCGACGGCCCTGTCGGCCTCGGCCCGGTTGGGGAACGGGCGAAGGCTCGCCGTGCGCTCACAGTCCTCGGTGTTGTCGCCGGGCGGGTGCACCGGCTGCGGCGGCAACTCCTCCATACCTGCCGGCGTGGGCGGTGGAAGCGTCACACCCGGTGTGGAAGTCACCGACGTCGCCTGTCCGCATCCGGTGAGCACCAGCGCGGCGGCCACGAGCATGCCGAAGAACTTCGTCACCGGCTGTCTGTTCTTCGCGCAAGCGTCCCCCTGCGCTTCGCACGGGCGGTACCCCCACATCACCGGTACTCACTCAGCCTCGGCCACAACCCCAGCGCCACCGCGACCGCCGCGACGACGCTGAGTACCGCGGCGCCGACGGTCGCACCCGACAGCACCCGGTGTGCGTTGATGATGTCGTCGCGGAGTTGCTTACGGCTCTCTTCGATGCCCTGGCTCAACGCCTCGTCGAGCTTGTTGAACGCCGGCGTCGAGTCGTCTGCCCCGGTGCCCAGCGCCACCTGCGTGGCGGCCTGATAGTTGCCGACGCTGATGTAGGCGTTGATCCGGTCGTCGGCGGCGCGCCAGCGCTTCAACAACTGCTCGGCCTCGGCGAGGTCGGTCTTGTCGATGGCGTCCTCACGGGCCAGGTAATCGGCAAGCTGCTGCTGCATCATGTCGATGCGCTGGTAGTACGACTGTTTACGCACCGTCTCGTCGCCGCGCCGGATCAGCGACAGCGTCTCGTCGGCGCGGGCCTGCTGCGCAGTGATAGCCAGGTTCGTCACCGTCTTCAACGACTCGGCGGCCGTGTCCTTGGCGCTGCGGCTGTCGGAGGTCGAGATGACCAGGGCCGTGCCCACCCAGATCAGCATGGTCAGAACGGCGAGACCGCCCGCGACGAAGCCGATGTTGATCCGCCTGCGCGTGCGCCTGGCCAGCCAACGGTTGGCGAACACCCCGAACAGCAGGGTCGCCAGGACCACCAGGATCACCGGGCCGGGGATCCGGGTGGACGCGCTGGTCTCGGCGTCCACTCGCTGTGAGGTCTCCTCGTAGAGCCGTTGGGCCCCGGGCAGGATCTGCGTCTGCATCAACGCCGACGCTTCCGACAGGTACGACGAACCCACCGGGTTGCCCGAACGGTTGTTGGTACGGGCGGTCTCGACCAAGCCCGTGTACACCGACAACTCCGCGTTGATGCGGCCGAGCAACTGCACTAGATCCTCGTCGGTCAGCCCGCTCGACGCCCGAGTCACGGCCACCGACGCGTCCGTGATCGCCTGTTCGTACCGTTGCCGGACGTCGCGCGGTTCCGCTCCGGCGATGAAGGCGGTGGCCGCCGCTGCGTCGGCCACCGAGAGCGTGGTGTAGAGCTGCCCGGCGGCAAAGGACAGCGGCTCGGTGTGGTTGAGCACCGTCATCAGCGCCTGCTGCCGGTCGTTGATCGTCGTCGAGGTGGCGAACGCGCTGGCGATGACGAGCGCGGACAGCACGACCCCGATGGTCAAGATGCGGCCGGGCGTGGTCCACAGGAACCACCAGCGTTGTTGTGCGGGCGTCGACGGCGACCGCGAAGCGAGCGGCTCCGTCGACGGGTGCGCCAACTCCACAGTCACGTGCGCGCGGACCTCATCAGCATCGCTTTCCAGCTCGTCGTTTCGACCGGTCCCACTCTATGAAAGAAGTCTAAGAGTTTCCGGCAGGCAGGGCGGCCCTATTGTTGAGGCGTGCGTGGCGACGGTGACGGATGGGTGGTTTCCCAAGGCCAGGCCTACTGGGGTAGGTACGGCGCGGCCGGTCTGCTGCTGCGGGCCCCCGGGCGCGACGGCGCGCCGATGGTGCTGCTCCAACACCGGGCGGCCTGGAGCCACCAGGGCGACACCTGGGGTCTGCCCGGTGGCGCGCGCGACAGCCACGAGACCCCGGAGCAGGCGGCCATCCGGGAGGCCCACGAGGAAGCGGGGCTGCCCGCCGAGCAGTTGACCGTGCGCAAGGTGGTGGAGACCAAGATCGTCACCGGCGACGGGGTCAGCTGGAGCTACAGCACGGTCATCGCCGACGCCCAGGAAATGCTGCACACCGTGCCGAACCGGGAGAGCGCCGAGTTGCGCTGGGTGGCCGTCGACGACGTCGCGACGCTGCCCCTGCACCCTGGATTCGCCGCCAGCTGGCAGCGGTTGCGCGACGAGTTCGCCTCGATTCCGCTCCTGGTCAACCGGCAGCTCTGAGCGCGGCCTTCAACTGTGCGGCCGCGGCCCGCGGGTCCTCGGCCGCGGTGATCGCCCGCACCACGACGACGCGCCGCGCGCCGGCCGCCAGCACCTGCGGCACCCGGTCGGCGTCGATTCCCCCGATCGCGAACCACGGCTTGTCGCTGTTCAATTCGGCGGTGTGCCGGACCAGGTCCAGCCCGGGCGCCGGGCGGCCCGGCTTGGTCGGGGTGGGCCAGCACGGGCCGACGCAGAAATAGTCGACGGCCTCGTCGACCGCCGCCGCGACCTGGTCCGCGTCGTGGGTGGAGCGCCCGATCACCGGCGTCTCACCGACGATGCCGCGCGCCACCTCCAGCGGAAGGTCGTCCTGGCCCAGATGAAGCACGTCGGTGCCGGCGGCCAGCGCGATGTCGGCGCGGTCGTTGACGGCCAGCAGCGCGTTGTGGCGGCGGGCCGCGTCGGCGAGTACCTCGAGAGCCTCGAGTTCCTGACGCGCCTCCAAGGGGCCGAACCGCTGTTCGCCCGGCGAACCCTTGTCGCGCAGTTGGATGAGGTCGACCCCGCCGGCCAGCGCGGCGTCGGAGAACTCCGCGAGGTCACCGCGCTCGCGCCGGGCGTCGGTGCACAGGTACAGCGACGCGCTGGCCAGGCGTTCTCGAGGTTGGTGCACACCGCGACGCTAGCGGCTCGTCGTTGGGGGCCTAACCAGCGGGTACTGTGGGTTGACGAACGCGGGAGTCCCGGGAGCGGGGACTGAGAGTGGGCATTCGAACCTGCCTTTACCGTCGCACCTGATCCGGGTCATGCCGGCGAAGGGAGGGATGTTGACCAAAGCAAGCCTGGCCGTGATCGGCGGCGGCGTCATCGGGCTGGCCGTCGCCCGGCGCGCCCGCAGCGACGGCTGGGACGTGCGGGTGCACCGCACCGACGAGCGCGGTGCGTCGTGGGTCGCGGGCGGCATGCTCGCACCCCACAGCGAGGGCTGGCCCGGCGAGGAGAAGCTGTTGCAGCTCGGCCTGGAGTCGTTGCACCTGTGGCACGGCGGCTTCCTCGACGGGCTGCCCGACGAGGTGGTCACCGCGCGCGAATCACTGGTGGTCGCCGTCGACCGCGCCGATGCGAGCGACCTCAAAACGGTGGGCGAGTGGCTTGCGGCTCAAGGGCATCCGGTGACGGTGACGACGTCGGCGCGCGACATAGAACCGCTGCTCGCCCAGGGCATCCGGCACGGATTCCAAGCCGAAACCGAACTGGCCGTTGACAACCGGCTGCTGGTGCGAGCGTTGGCCGCGCTGTGTGAAGGGCTCGGCGTGCAGTGGGCACCCCCCGTGTCCGACCTCGCCGAGGTGAAGGCCGACGCCGTCGTGATCGCGAACGGTATCGACGCCCCGACGCTGTGGCCCGACCTGCCGATCCGGCCGGTCAAGGGTGAGGTGTTGCGGTTGCGGTGGCGCCGCGGTTGCATGCCGGTGCCCCAGCGGGTCATTCGGGCCAGGGTGCACGGCAGGCAGGTATACCTGGTGCCGCGGGCCGACGGGGTCGTCGTCGGTGCGACGCAATACGAACACGGCCGCGACACCGCGCCCGCGGTGACGGGGGTGCGGGAACTGCTCGATGACGCCTGCGCGGTGATGCCCTCGCTGGGCGAGTACGAGCTCGCCGAATGCGCTGCGGGCCTGCGGCCGATGACGCCGGATGGATTACCGCTCGTCGAACGTCTCGACGAGCGCACACTGGTCGCGGCGGGCCACGGGCGCAACGGATTTCTTCTCGCCCCATGGACGGCCGAACGGATCGCGGCCGAACTCGATGTCACGATTGGAGCAATCAAATGACGCGCACGCGAGGAGCAATCAAATGACGCGCACGCGAGGAGCAATCAAATGACGCGCACGCGAGGAGCAATGAAATGAAGGTACTGGTCAACGACGAAGCGGTGGAAGTGGACGCCTCGACGACGGTCGCCGCGCTGCTGGCGCGTCTGGGCTTCCCGGAGAAGGGCATCGCCGTCGCGGTGGACTGGTCGGTGCTGCCGAAATCGGACTGGGACACCGCGCTGTCGGACGGTGCTCGCGTGGAGGTGGTGACGGCGGTGCAGGGTGGCTAGCCCCGAAACCCTTCACGCGAGCGGAGCATCGGTCACGAAGTTGACCATCGCCGGCCGCGAGTTCGGTTCGCGGCTCATCCTCGGCACCGGAGGCGCAGCCAATCTCACCGTGCTCGAAGAAGCGCTTGTCGCATCGGGCACCGAGCTCACGACGGTGGCGATGCGGCGCGTCGACGCCGACGGCGGCACCGGGGTGCTTGAGCTGCTCAACCGGCTGGGTATCACCCCCTTGCCGAACACCGCGGGCTGCCGAGGCGCGGCCGAGGCGGTGATGACGGCGCAACTTGCCCGCGAGGCGTTGCACACCGACTGGGTGAAGCTGGAAGTCATCGCCGACGAGCGCACGCTGCTGCCCGATGCCGTCGAACTGGTAAGGGCAGCCGAACAATTGGTCGACGACGGTTTCACGGTCCTGCCGTACACCAACGACGATCCGGTGCTCGCGCGACGGCTCGAGGACATCGGGTGCGCGGCGGTGATGCCGCTGGGATCGCCGATCGGAACGGGACTGGGAATCGCCAACCCGCACAACATCGAGATGATCGTCGACGCCGCTTCGGTGCCGGTGGTGCTCGATGCGGGTATCGGCACCGCCAGTGACGCCGCGATGGCGATGGAGTTGGGGTGCGACGCCGTGCTTTTGGCCACGGCCGTGACCCGCGCCGCCGACCCGCCGACCATGGCGGCGGCGATGGCCGCTGCGGTCACCGCGGGACGGCTGGCTCGACAGGCAGGCCGCATCCCGAAGCGGTTCTGGGCGCAGGCGTCCAGCCCATCTCGATGAGACGCTATGTCGCACTGGGCAGTTCGATGGCGGCCGGTCCAGGGATCAGACCCCGCGCCGACGGCGCACCCTGGCCCGCCGGTCGCTCGGCGCGCAACTATCCGCATCTGGTAGCCGCGAAGCTGGGCCTCGACCTCGTCGACGTGACCTACTCGGGCGCGACCACCGCGAACATCCTGCGCGAACCGCAACACGGTGCGCCGCCCCAGATCTCGGCTCTTACCGGATCCGAGAACCTGGTGACGGTGACCATCGGCGGCAACGACGTCGGTTATGTGCCGATGCTGTTCGCGGCGGGCCTGCCACGCGTTGCCCGCAAGCTCCCGCTACTGGGTACGGTCTTACGCGGACAGCTGGATCCGCGGGCGCGCGATGACGCGCTGGCGCAGGTCGCTGCGGCCCTCGAGGAGGTCGGCGAGACGGTGCGTTCCCGCTCACCTCGCGCGACGGTGCTGTTCGTCGACTACCTCACGCTGCTACCACCGCCGGGTGTGCTCGCACCACCGTTGTCCGAAACCGACGCGGCGACCGGCCGCCACGTCGCCGACACGCTGGCGCGGCTGACCGCGGAGGCGGCCGCGGCCACCGGCTGCGGCCTCGTGCGGGCCGCCGAGCACAGCCGCCCGCATCATGCGTGGTCGGTCGAACCGTGGACCACCCGGTTCGGGCTGACCGACTTGATGAGACCGGGAAGGCCCGCACCCCTGCACCCCAATGCGGCGGGCATGCGCGCCGTGGCGGATCTGATCGTCGCGCAGCTGACGGGTTAGCGCCCGCGCGACGCTAACGTAGTGGGCAATGAGCCACACAAAGGTTTCCAAGCTATCGAAGACAACGAAGACGATCGCCCTCATCTCAGCCGGCGTCGTCGCACTCGGGGGCTGCGGCCGTGACGAGGAGCCCCAACCGGTGGTGCAGCCGCCCACCACGCAGGCGGGGGTGTCGCCGGCCGCCGTGGACTTCGCCAGGTCGCTCGCGCAGCGCACCTCCGCCGACGCCATCTACCAGCATCTGGTCCGGCTGCAGGAGATCGCCGACAACAACGACGGCAACCGTGCCCTTGGCACCGCTGGCTACGATGCCAGCGTCGACTACGTCGCTAACACCCTGCGCGACAAGGGATTCGACGTGCAGACACCGGAGTTCGAGGTGCGGCTGCCGTTCGCCGACGAACCCGCGCTGACCGTCGGCGGCGACGCGGTCAAGGCCAGACCGTTGAACTTCACGATCGGCACACCGCCGGGTGGGGTGTCGGGCCCGCTGGTGCTCGCCCGCGTGGAGGACTCCCCGGGGTGCACGGTCTCCGACTACGACGGCTTGCCCGTCGAGGGCGCCGTCGTGCTCGTCGACCGTGGCAAGTGCCAGTTCTCCGAGAAGGAGGAGGCGGCCGCCGAACGCGGCGCGGTCGCTCTGATCGTCGCCAACAGCGAGGACAACGACGAGATGGGCGGCACCCTCGGCGAGGACACGGAGGCGACCATCCCGGTCGTCAGCATCACCAAGGCGGAGGGCGATCGGCTACGGGCCGAACCGGGAGACGTCACCCTCAAGCTGAATGCGGGTGTGCGCAAGGAGCGGACCCGCAACGTCATCGCCCAGACCCGAACGGGCGACACCGCAAACGTCGTGATGGCCGGTGCACATCTGGACAGCGTCCCGGAGGGGCCGGGCATCAACGACAACGCGTCCGGTGTGGCGGCCGTGCTGGAGTCCGCAGTGCAGTTGGGCGGTTCCCCCGATGTCCAGAACGCGGTACGGTTCGGTTTCTGGGGCGCGGAGGAGGTCGGGTTGTTCGGATCGAACAACTATCTGGAGTCGCTGGATGTCGATGCCCTCAAGGACATCTCGCTCTATCTGAACTTCGACATGGTGGGCTCTCCGAACCCCGGCTACTTCACCTATGACGGGAATCAGTCCCTGCCGCCCGGCGAGGAGGGCGCGATCGCCCGGGTGCCGGAAGGGGCCGCGGGCGTGGAACGCACGCTGGTGGACTACCTCGACGCGGCCGGAAAACCGGCCGAGGACACCAGCTTCGACGGTCGCTCCGACTACGACGCATTCACTCTGGCCGGCATCCCGGCCGGTGGCACCTTCTCGGGCGCCGAGGCCAAGATGACGCCCGAGCAAGCCGAGCGGTGGGGTGGTGAGGCGAATCAGCCGTTCGACCCCAACTACCACAAGGAATCGGACACCCTGGAGCACCTCGACCGCACCGCACTCGGTATTCACGGGGCGGGCGTGTCCTACGCCGTCGGTATCTACGCCCAGGACCAGGGCGGGCCCAACGGAATCCCCACGCGCGATCTGCGCGTCCGTCATCCGCTCGCGTCATGAAGAGGTGGGCGGCGGGCGCGGGAGCCGCGGTCGGAGTCGTCATTGGGGTCGTCGCAGCAATGACCTCGTGCTCGTCGCCGGAGCCGGCGCCGCCGTCGCCACAGGAGATTGCGGACAAGGTCACCGCCGACGCGATGTACACCCATCTGCAGAAACTGCAGCAGATCGCCGACACCAACGGCGGCAACCGCGCCAACGGCAAGCCCGGATACGACGCCACCGTCGACTACGTCGCACAGTTCCTGCGCGACAAGGGATTCGACGTCCAAACCCCTGAGTTCGAACTGCTCGACCGCAGTGTGGGCGGCAATCCGTCGATGCGGGTGAGCGGGCGCGAATATCCCGTCGACCAGGCCTCACTTCTGATCACCACGCCGCGCGGCGGGCTGAATGCCGTGACGCTTCGGCCCGCGAAGCCCGCCGGTTGCCGGACCGCCGACTACGACGGCACGTCGGTGCGGGGCGCGATCGCCATCGTCGACGACACGGGCTGCTCGGTGGTCGCCAAACAGAACGCGGCCGTCTCGGAGGGCGCCGTGGGCCTGCTCGTCGTCAGCTCGCCCGGCGGCAGCGGGAGCCCGACGGGCCTGTTCACGCCCGGCTACTACCAGGACCTGACCGTTCCAGTCGGGGTCATCGGCCGCGAAGCCGACGCCGCCCTGCGGCGAACCTCGGCGCCGGTACGCCTCGTGCTCGACCGCAAGCCGGTCATGAAGAAGACCCGAAACCTCGTGGCGCAGACCAAGACCGGGGACGCCCGTAACGTCGTGCTGGCGGGTGCGCACCTGGACAGTTCGGCAGCCAGCCCTGGAGTGAACGACGACGGGACGGGTATCGCGGCGCTGCTGGAAACCGCTGCGGCACTGGGTCCGCAGCCGCCGGTCGCCAACGCCGTGCGCTTCGTATTCTGGGCCTCCGAGGAGAACGGGCTGGCCGGACCGACCAGGTATGTGCA
This sequence comes from Mycobacterium lehmannii, assembly GCF_001499925.1. Classification (NCBI taxonomy): domain Bacteria; kingdom Bacillati; phylum Actinomycetota; class Actinomycetes; order Mycobacteriales; family Mycobacteriaceae; genus Mycobacterium; species Mycobacterium lehmannii. The sequence continues at coordinate 158,056 of NZ_LQIR01000067.1, read as the reverse complement.
GGGACTCTCGCCCGACGAACTCCGCGACATCGCGCTGTATCTGGGCTTCGACATGCTCGGTTCGCCGAATGCCGGCTACTTCACCTACGACGGTGACCAGTCCGCTACGCCCAACCCGGCGATCCCCGCGCGGTCGGTGCCCGCGGGTTCGGCCGGTATCGAGCGGATGCTGGCCGGCTATCTGAACACGGCGGGGGTGCGGCCCGCGGACATGCCGCTGAGCGAATTCACCGACTACTACCCGTTTCTCGCTGCCGGAGTGCCGGTCGGCGGCCTGACAGCCGGTTCGTCACAACGTAAGAGCGAGATACAGGCTCGGCTTTGGGGCGGGCGGGCAGGTGCCCCGTTCGACCCGAACTACCGCACCAAGCGCGACACCGTGGAGAACGTCAACCGCGACGCGCTGTCGGTCCTGGGACCTGCGGTCACCTACGCCGTGGCGACCTACGCGCGGTCGGTCGACGGCGTCAACGGTGTTCCGCCCCGGGACCAACGGCAGCGGGCCGCTCGCTAGCCTGCCGGAATCCCAACAGCCGCATGCCGTGATAGACCGCCAGGGCCGCTATCGAGCCCAGCGCGATTCCGGTGAAGGTCAAGGTGCCTGCGTGCCAGGTGAAGTCGGCGATGCCGATGATCAGCGGGATGGCCGCGGTCATCTGATTGACCGGCCGGGAGAAGTCGACGCGGTTGGTCAGCCAGATCCGGACTCCCAGCACCCCGACCAAGCCGTAGAGCACCACGGTCGCCCCACCGAGCACGCCGGCGGGTATCGCCGAGATCGCCGCGCCGACCTTCGGACACAGCGAGAGCAGGATCGCCACGGCGCCCGCAACCCAATACGCCGCAGTGGAATACACCCGCGTCGCCGCCATCACGCCGATGTTCTCCGCGTATGTGGTGGTCGCAGAGCCGCCACCGAAACCGGCCAGCGTGGTGGCCACACCGTCGGCGGCCAGTGCCCGGCCCGTCACCGGGTCGACATCGGTGCCGGTCATCTGGCCGACCGATTTCACGTGCCCGATGTTCTCGGCGACCAGGGCGATCACCGCGGGCAGAAACATCGGCAACACCGCGACGGTGAACGTCGGCGCCTGGAACTCCGGCAGCCCGAGCCACGGAGCGGCGGCGATCGGTGCGGTGTCGATCTCACCGAGCACCAGGGCGAGCAGGTACCCCACGAGGACGGCCAGGAAGATGGCCAGCCGGCCGATGATGCCGCGGAAGAACGCCAGCGTCGCCACCAGAAGCACCAGCGTGACGAGCCCGACCACCGGACCCTGTTCGAAGTTCGCCTTGGCCGAGGGCGCCAGGTTGAAGCCGATCAACGCGACGATCGCCCCGGTGACCACCGGGGGAAGCGCCACGTCGAGCCAGTGCGTGCCGACCAGGTGGACCAGGCCGCCGATCGTCACCAGCGCGAGGCCGACCGCCACGAGTCCGCCGAGGGCGCTTCCGGTTCCGTGCGAGGCGACGGCCGCGGTGACCGGTGCGATCACCGAGAAGCTCGAACCCAGGTAGCTGGGCAGCCGATTGCCGGTGATGAGCAGGAACAGCACCGTCCCGACGCCCGAGAACAACAGCGTCGTCGCCGGTGGGAAGCCGGTGAGGACCGGAACCAGGAAGGTGGCGCCGAACATGGCCACGACGTGCTGAGCGCCGAGCCCGATCGTCCGACCCCAGCCGAGACGTTCATCGGGTGCGACGACGAAGTCATCGCCGGGGTCGGCGTCGACGCGCTTCCAGCTCAGCTCGATCACGGTCTAAGACGGTAAGCCAGCGCACCCCCGAGCACCACGCAAGCGCCGGCCAGGACCGAAGGCCCCGGAAGCAGCAACGCCAGCACCACACAACCCGCCAGCCCGACCGCCGGGACCGTCCGGCGACCGAGGGTCCAGGCCGACGCGTTGGCGATGGCGTAGTAGACGAGGACGGTGAACGACGAGAAGCCGATCGCGGTGCGGACGTCCACGGTGGCGGCGAGCGCGGCCACGGCGAGGCCGACGACGACCTCGGCGCGGTGTGGGCTGCCGAATCTCGGGTGCACGCGGGACAGCGTGTGCGGCAGGTGGCGATCGCGCGCCATCGCCAGCGTCGTGCGCGACACCCCGAGGATGAGCGCCAGCAGTGACCCGAGGGCGGCCACCGCGGCACCGACCCGCACGACGGGCTCCAGTGCTGGGAAGCCGGCCGAGGTCACCGCGTCGGCAAGCGGTGCCGCTGCTGAAGCCGTTGCCGCGCTGCCTAACTCGGCGACAACGGCGGCGGCGACAAGGGTATACACCACGAGCGTGATGGCCAGAGCCAGCGGTATCGCGCGGGGGATGGTGCGGGTGGGGTCGCGGACCTCTTCGCCAAGTGTCGCGATCCGTGCATACCCCGCGAACGCGAAGAACAACAATCCGGCGGCCTGCAGCACGCCGACGACGGAGACGTCGGCGCCGGCCGACAGGCGGGCCAACTCGACCTCCCCGAAACCGAGGACGGTGACCACCACGGTGCCCAGCACCGCCAGAACCAGGGCGACGATGACGCGGGTCAGCAGCGCCGACTTACGGATGCCCGCGTAGTTCAGTGCGGTCAGTGCGGCGACCGCCCCGACCGCGACGCCACGGGCCGCTTCGGGCCACACGTAGTAGCCGACGGTGAGCGCCATCGCCGCGCACGATGCGGTCTTGCCGACGATGAAACTCCACCCCGCGGTGTAACCCCAGAACCGGCCGAGCCGCTCACGCCCGTAGACGTAGGTGCCGCCGGACTCGGGGTACCGCGCGGCCAGCCAGGCCGACGAGGTGGCGTTGCAGTAGGCCACGGCGGCGGCGACCGCCAACCCGATCAGCAGTCCCGAACCGGCCGCCGCGGCGGCGGGCCCGACGGCGACGAAGATGCCCGCGCCCAGCATCGAACCCAGCCCGATGACGACCGCGTCGAAGGTGCCGAGCCGGCGGGGCAGCGCAGGACCGGCCGGCGTGCTCACGCCGGAATGCTAGATCAGGCGTTGTTGTGGTGCGGATGCAACGACTCGCGGGCGGAGGTCGTCGCCGAGGCGACGAGCGCCACGAGCAGGCCGGCACCGCCGAGTAGCGCCAGCGGTACCGTCCACAGCCGTCGCATCAGCAGCGCCGACTCGCACTGCTCGACGTAGTTCGAGTCGCCGCCGGCCGCGGCCGCCTGGGTCAGGTCGCTGAGATATCCGGTCCCACATCTGACCTGCCAGCCGTACTGGTCGTAGCTGTCCAGGAAGACCGGGAAGTTCAGCGCTAGCAAGGCGACGCCCAGTACGACGGCGGCGATGATCCCGGTCCACGCGAGACGGTGGTGGTGGTCGGACAATGTGTTCCCCCGTTCATGTCATACACACGTCTGCAAACAGCAGCACCGGCCATGAGGCGATCGACCCCAGATAAGAAACGACCAGATCGGCGCCGGTCATGCCGTGCAGGTGGTCGGTGTGGGTGGTGGACCAGAACACGCCGACCAGCAGGTACGGCGTGCCGAGGACGAGCGCCACCACGATCAACTCACCGATCGTGACCTGAAAGCCCAGAAGCCTGCGGAGCGCGCCGAACACACCATTATGTTAATCGTCATTCTATGTCGTCGGGCAAGTTCGAACCGATACCGACGGTGGTCCTGGACCGGTATGGCGGGGGTCGGTCCGATATCGTGTCTGCCATGTCGCGCACTCGGCCGGCGAGCGGTGACGCGGTCCGGCGCCGGCCGAAAGACCGAAAAGCCCAGATCGCCCGGGCATCCGCCGAGGCGTTCAGCACCTTGGGCTTCTACGGCGTGAGCATGGAATCGATCGCATCACGGGTGGGCATCTCGGCGGCCGCTCTGTACCGGCACTACGCGAGCAAATACGACCTCTTCCGCGACGCCGTGCTCAATCTGGGGCAGCAGCTGGTTGATGCCACCGCGTTCATCGACGAGACCGATCTCGAGGACCCCGAACTGGAACTGCACCGGGTGGCCACGGCGCTCATCGATACCGCGATGGCGAACCGAGAGTCTGGCGGGTTGTATCGCTGGGAGGCGCGATATCTGCGCGGGGACGATCAAGCGTCCCTGATCGCGCAGATGCGCACCGTCAACCGCCGCATCCAGCGTCCGATCTGCGCCATGCGCCCGGATCTGACCTCCCACCAGCGGTGGACGTTGTCGATTGCGGTCCTGTCGGTCACCGGCAGCATCGTCGACCACCGGGCGAAGCTACCCGCCGGCCAGGTGCGGGTGCTGCTGTCGGATCTCGCGATAGCGCTGGCCGCCACCGAGTTGCCCCACGGCGACGACGTCGCCGAGCAGCCGGTCGCACCCGTTTCCACCGCCATCGAGCCGTCGCGATATGAAGCGCTGCTCAACGAGTCCATGCGCTTGTTCAACATCAAGGGATACCGCGACACGGGCATGGAAGACATCGCCGCGGCCGTCGGCATGCCCGCGTCAGGGATCTACCGGTACTTCGCGGGCAAGAGCGACATCCTGGCCGCCGTCTTCCGGCGGGCGGCCGACCGGCTCTCCGACGAGCTGACAGCGATCACCGCTGCCAACACCGACCCCGAGGACGCCCTCGCCGCGGTCATCGATGCCTACGTGGCCAGGTCGTTCGCACATCCCGAACTCGACTACGTCTACTACTCCGAGCGGCTGCACATGTCGCCGACGGATCAGAAGATCTTGCGAAACATGCAGCGCACCACCGTCGAATCGGTGGTGGAGTTGGTGGTCGCCGTGCGCCCCGATTGGACGCCGAGCCAGGCCAGGTTCGCCGTGCACGCGGCCATGGCGTTGGTGATCGACCTGGGCCGGTTGATGCGCTACGCGAATTCACCGAAGAACCGGGCGATTCTGCAGCGGCTGCTGGACGTGACTCTGTTGGGCCGCTACCGGTTACGTGCGACGTTGCCCGCCAAGTAGGCGAGGTAGCCGAGGGTGCCGAGGACGGCGAGTCTGCGGGTTTTGCGGGCCGCCAGCCCGAGCCCCAGCGCCGTCTCGATACCGCCGTTGACGTAGATGAACTGGCGGGTGTTGTGTGGGAACGCCTGCACCGTCACCGATTCGAACAGCTCCGGCTTGACGAAGTGGCTGAGCCCGACCCCGGCCAGGCCCAGGCCGGCCACCGTGGCCGCGCGTGAACCGCTGCTCGATTCCTGAAGTGACACAGCCGGTGTTCCTCTCTGCTCACGCAATCCGATAGTCGCTCAGAGGATACTGTGACGCCTCTTTGATGGCTCTACGGGTGGCCACCGGCTGCAGCAACGTGGCCTCGCCGTTGGGGTCGAAATAGTACGACCGCGAATCCGCGCAGTTGCCTGCCATGAACACCGAGTTGCCCATGAGCTTGGTCATGCGGTCGAGATAGCGAGCGTTGGCTTCCTCGGTGACCTCGAACGTCGTTGCGCCCCGGCGCTTCATCTCACCGAACAGCCGATCCATGTGGCGCATCTGGTATTCCACCGTGTTGAAGAAATTCAGCCCGAGGAAGGCATAGGGGCTCGCCATACTGAGATAGTTGGGGAAGTAGGGCACCGTGACGCCCTGATAAGCCTGAAACCTCGTGTCGCGCCACCACTTCCCTAGGTTGCGCCCTTTGCGGCCGATGATCTCGATCGCCGGGATGTTCGCCTCCCACAGATTGAAGCCCGTCGCCAGCACGAGCGTGTCGATCTGGGTCTTCGTTCCGTCGGCGGAGACGACGCCGTCGGGTTCGATGTGCTCGATCCCCGAACTTTGCAGGTGCACATTCGGTTTGGTGAACACCCGGTAGTAGCTGTTGGAGAACGTCGGGCGCTTGCAGCCGAAGTCATAGTCGGGGGTCAACTGCATCCGCAGCTCGCGATCGCGCACGGAGAAGAACCGATGCATCTTGGCCACGTCGGACGCCGCAACGTTCAGGCGCCGGAACAGGAGCTGTCGGTGTCGGAGTCCGACGAAAAGGAAAAACTCATAGATCACGTCGGTGACGGCCCGAAGTGCGCGCTGCGTCAAGGGAACCCGGGAGAACAGCCGCTTGACGGGCTTGGGGATGGGGAAGTCGAGTCTGGGTACCACCCACACCGGCGTGCGCTGGTAGACGGTCAGGTCGGCCGCTTTCTTGGCCAGTTCCGGAATCAGCTGCACCGCGGTCGCACCGGTGCCGATGACCGCCACCCGACGGCCATCGAGATCGTAGGTGTTGTCCCATGCGGTGGTGTGAATGATCCTGCCGGCGAAGCTTTCGATGCCCGGAATCTCGGGTGTGTTCGGTTGCGACAGGAACCCGGTGGCTGTGATCAGGTAGCGCGCCGACAGTGTCTCGCCACCGGCCAGCGTGACCCGCCACACCTCGTTTTCCTCATCCCAGCAGGCGCCTTCGACGAGCGTGTTGAACCGCATGTGCTTACGCACGTCGTACTTGTCGGCGACGTCAGCGGCGTACTGCTTGATCTCGTCACCGGTGGAGTACAGCCGCGACCAGTTCGGGTTGGGCTCGAAGTAATACGAGTAGGTGGTCGTCGGCACATCGACCGCCAACCCGGGGTAACGATTGACGTGCCAGGTGCCGCCCAGGTCGTCCTCGCGGTCGAGGATGACGAAGTCCTGATATCCCATCCGCTTGAGCTGGATGGCCGCGCCGATCCCCCCGAAACCCGCGCCGACGATCACGGCGTCGAGTAGTTCCGAAGTCATAGGAAAACGGTACCGCAGCGACCAGGCAGTATCGGGGAGGCGTCAGCGCTTTAGCGAGCCGGTTCGCGGCGGATCGAGCGTCGCAATGCAGGTCACGGCCCGGTCACCCTGCCCCCAGGTTTCGGCCGTGGGATAGAGCACATACAGCTGAACGGAACTGTCCGTCATCGCTTCCGGCGCGTAAGCGGCCAATTTGGGGCTGCACTTCTCGGCGTAGGCGTCGATTGCTGCCTGGCCGGGAAACGCGCCGTCGGGCATCTGGAGGACGGCGAAGACCTCACCGGCGTGGGCCTCGTCACATCCGATCGTCTTCACGGTCAGCACCCGGGTGTTGGCCGGGATGTCGGCCAGGCAGTCGCCCTCCTTGACGTCGGTCGCGGTCACCGTGCCGTTTCCGATGAGGAAGTACACCAGCAGGGCGACGACGGCCACTGCCGCCCACAGCGCCGACAGCACCAGGCCGGCGATCGCCAAGCCGCGGCCGCCCTGGCCCTCCCTGGCTTTTTTCAAGCCGACGATGCCGCAGACGACGCTGATCAGAACGCCGCCGAGCAGGCCGAAGACCAGCGAAACGATGGCCCACCAGTTCGTGGGGCGATCTTGGGGCGGCGCGTAATAGGACCCCTGTTGCGCGTACGGGGGCGGCGGCGGTGGCGGGTAGTTCGGCGGCGGCGGTGGCGGGTAGTTCGCTGGGGGTGGCGGCGGCGGGTACGCGGACCCCGGCGGCGGGTACGGATCGGGTGGCTGCCCGCCGTAGGACGGCGGTGGTCCGTACGGCGGGGGAGGACCCGGCGGCGTTGTCACGCGGCAACCGTATCGCGGTCACCGCCTTCTAGCTGCGGATCGAACCCCAGCGTTCGTTCTTGGCCATCGCGACGCAGACCACCGACCGTGCCCCCTCCGACCATGCCTGCGCACTCGGATAGCCGATCGCAAGCCGAAAGGTCGGCCCCTCGGGGATATTCGGCGCGTAGTCGAAGAACTTCCCACTGCACTGGTCGCCGATCCTTCTCAGGGCGTCCTCGCCGGGATAGTCCCGCGCATCGGGTGCGCGCAGGATCGCGAACACCTCCCCGAAGTGGGGACCGTCGCAGTCCACTCGCTTGACTTCCTGCGGCAGAACGTCGGACTCACGCGTGCGCACACAATCTCCGAGCCGTAGGTGGTCGGCGCGCACCGTGGTCGTCATGCGTGGTTCGACGATGTAGAACCAACCGATCGCCGCCAGGGCACCGATGCCGATCACGACAACCGCGACGATGACCCAGTGGCTAGGACGCACCCGTCAACCGTAATGCCGCATCGACCGCCAGCGTAGGCACATTGAGTGTCTTGGAGGCCAGATCGTGCCGGGCGCCGGTGATCTCGACGACCTCGGTGGGTGCGCCGATCAGGGTGGCTGCGGACCGGAGTTCGTCGATCGATCCGAACGGGTCGGCGGTGCCGTGCGTGAACACCGTCGGTACCGTGATGCGCGGAAGGTGTTCGGTGCGTACGCGTTCCGGCTTTCCCGGTGGATGGAGGGGATAGGAGAACAGTGTCAGAACGTCGATGTCGGCCGCGCGGTCGGCCACCGCCATCGATGTCATCCGCCCGCCGTATGAGTGCCCGCCCGCGATGACGGGGCCGTCGGCGAGTGTGCGGGCGATGTCGATGGCCTCGATCACTCCGGCCTGGTCGGCCTTGGCGGATCCGGACGGCGGGCCCTTCGGCCGGCGGCGCCGGTAGGGCAGGTTGTAGCGCACCGCAAGCCAACCGCGTCCGGCCCACTCGTCACAGAGCCTCTTGAGTAGCGGCGCTTCCCTGCTGCCCCCGGCGCCGTGGGTGAGTACGACGACACCGGCGGGGTCGGCATCGGGTTCGTGGGCGACACCGGCGATCGGTTCGAGGTTCACTCGGTGAGCCTGAACAGCGCCGACACCGGGCCGTGCCCCCGTCCCAACGGATAGGCGGCGCGCAGACATTCGGTGACCCAGCGTTTACCGAACGCGACCGCGTCGGGTACCGAATAGCCGTGTGCCAGCGCGCTGGCGATGGCTGCGGCCAACGTGTCACCGGCGCCGTGGTCGTGGCAGGTGTCGATGCGCGTGGCGTCGAATTCGTGGAACTCGGTGCCGTCGAACAGCAGATCGGGGCTCTGCGCCGACGCTCGCAGGTGGCCTCCCTTGACCAGCGCCCACTGCGGTCCGAGTGCGTGCAGCGCGCGGGCCGCCTCCCGCTGGGATGAGGGGTCGACGACCTCGATGTCGGTGAGCAGGCGTACCTCGTCGAGGTTCGGTGTCACCAATGTCGCCAGCGGGAACAGTTGTGCCCGCAGCGAATCCAGCGCACTGGGATGCAACAGGGGATCACCGTGCATGGAGGCGCACACGGGGTCGACGACCAAGGGCACCGAACCGGCCATGCCCTGTGCGCGCCAGGTTTCGGCGACGGTGTCGATGATCTCCGACGACGCCAGCATCCCCGTCTTGGCTGCCTGCACGCCGATGTCGGAGGCCACCGCTTCGATCTGCCCCGCGATGACATCGAGGGGGACCTCGTGAAAACCCTTGACCCCTACCGAATTCTGAACGGTTACGGCGGTGACCGCAACCAGGCTGTGCACTCCGAGCAGAGCGAACGTGCGCATGTCGGCCTGGATTCCCGCGCCTCCGCCGGAATCGGATCCGGCGATCGTCATCACCCGCACCGGGGTGGTACGGGGCGGCGGCAGTGGTAGGTAGCTCATGCCAGGGGCAGGTACACGCGGTTGCCGTGTTCGGCGAATTCGCGTGACTTCTCGGCCATTCCCATCTCCATCGCGGCTTCGATCGCCTCCTCGCTGTCGAGCCCGTGCTTGGCAGCATAGTCGCGAACGTCCTGCGTGATGCGCATCGAACAGAACTTCGGCCCGCACATCGAGCAGAAGTGTGCGGTCTTGGCCGGTTCGGCGGGCAGCGTCTCGTCGTGGAATGCGCGGGCGGTGTCGGGATCCAGCGACAGCGCGAACTGGTCGTGCCAGCGGAACTCGAAGCGCGCGCGGGACAGCGCGTCGTCGCGTTCCTGAGCGTGGGGGTGGCCCTTGGCGAGATCTGCGGCGTGCGCGGCGATCTTGTAGGCGATGACGCCATCCTTGACGTCTTTGCGGTCGGGTAGGCCGAGGTGTTCCTTCGGCGTCACGTAACAGAGCATCGCGGTGCCGGCCTGCGCGATGATCGCCGCGCCGATGGCGCTGGTGATGTGGTCATAGGCCGGTGCGATATCGGTTGCCAGCGGGCCCAGCGTGTAGAACGGCGCCTCCTCGCACCACTCCTCCTCGAGCCGGACGTTCTCGACGATCTTGTGCATCGGCACATGGCCGGGACCCTCGATCATCACTTGCACGCCATGCGATTTCGCGATCTTGGTGAGCTCGCCGAGCGTACGCAGCTCGGCGAACTGGGCGGCGTCGTTGGCGTCGGCGATCGAGCCGGGCCGCAGGCCGTCGCCGAGTGAGAACGTCACGTCGTAACGCTGCAGGATCTGGCACAGCTCGTCGAAGTGGGTGTACAGGAACGATTCCCGGTGGTGTGCCAGGCACCATGCGGCCATGATGGAACCGCCGCGACTGACGATTCCGGTGACACGCTTGGCCGTCAGCGGAACGTAGCGCAGTAGCACGCCGGCATGCACGGTCATGTAGTCCACGCCCTGTTCGCACTGTTCGATCACGGTGTCGCGGTATATTTCCCACGTCAGAGCGGCCGGGTCGCCGTTGACTTTCTCGAGGGCCTGGTAGATCGGAACCGTGCCGACCGGCACCGGGGAGTTGCGCAGGATCCACTCCCGAGTCATGTGGATGTCGCGGCCGGTGGACAGGTCCATGATGGTGTCGGCGCCCCACCGGGTGGCCCACACCATCTTGTCGACCTCTTCGGCGATCGAACTGGTCACAGCCGAATTGCCGATGTTGGCATTGACTTTCACCGCGAACGCCTTGCCGATGATCATCGGCTCAGTCTCGGGGTGATTGTGGTTCGCGGGTATGACGGCCCTGCCCGCCGCGACCTCGTCGCGGACCAGCTCGACAGGCACCCGCTCGCGGGCGGCAATGAACGCCATCTCGGCGGTGATCTCGCCGGCGCGGGCCCGCTGCAGCTGTGTTCCGCGGTCGCGCACGACGCCCGGGCGCGCAGGCAAGCCCGCCTGCAGATCGAGGGTCGCCGTTGGGTCGGTATACGGACCGGAGGTGTCGTAGAGGTCGAGGTGCTCGCCGTTGGTCAGGTGCACCCGGCGCAACGGGACCTTGGCGCCGGGCACGTCGTCGAGCTCTCGATACACCTTCGTGCTGCCCTGGATCGGGCCGGTGGTGACGGACGGATTGACAGGACTGTTCGCGACGTGCGTCATTCGAGCTATCTCCCTACGCCGGCATTACCCGGTCAGGTTCGTACGGTCGACGGGCCCACCCGTCCTCTCAGCGCGCTGGTGCGCGCTCCCGTGTGTGGACGCCTGCCACGCTAGCGCAGACGCGGAGGAATCGGGAAGGGGCGACGGGAGAATCGTCGAAAGTGGGCCGTCGCGGTCACCCCAGTTCGATCAACACCGGGGCGTGATCGCTGGGCGCTCCGATGCGGTCCTTGCCGCTCTTGCGTTCATCACGGACGATCTCGGCGTGGGTGACGCGTTCGGCGAGCGCGGGTGAGCCGAGGATGAAATCGATGCGCATGCCGCGGTTCTTCGGGAACCGCAGCTGTGTGTAGTCCCAATAGGTGTAGACCCCCGGTCCGGGAGTGAGCGGCCGCACCACATCGGCGAAACCCGCTTCCACCACCGCGTTGAACGCCTCGCGTTCTGGTGCGGTGACGTGGGTGCTGCCTTGGTAGAACTCGACGCTCCAGACGTCCTCGTCGGTCGGCGCGATGTTCCAGTCGCCGACGAGCGCGATCTGCGCGGCCGGGTCATCGGACAACCATTTCTGGGCCGTATTGCGGAGCGCGGCAAGCCATTCCAGCTTGTACGCGTAGTGCGGCGAGCCGACGAACCGGCCGTTCGGCACGTAAAGGCTCCACACCCGGACGCCGTTGCAGGTGGCGCCGAGGGCGCGGGCTTCGGCGGCCGCCTCCACGTCGGGCTTGTCGCTCCACGTCGGCTGGTCGTCGAAGCCCACCTGCACGTCCTCGATACCGATGCGGGACGCGATCGCCACGCCGTTCCACTGGTTGAAGCCGCAGTGGGTCACCTCGTAGCCGGCAGCCAGGAAGGGCATGACCGGGAATTGCTCGTCGTTGCACTTGGTCTCCTGCATCGCCAGCACGTCGACGTCGGCTCGCTCGAGCCAGTCGGTGACCCGTTCGACCCGAGCCCGAATCGAGTTGACGTTCCAGGTGGCGATCCGCATGGCTTACAGGCTACGAGCGTCGACATAGCGGCTGCGGTGCTGCGTCTGGAAACCCATCGACCTGTAGAGGCCGAGGGCCACCGCGTTGTCGACCAGCACCTGCGCGTAGCCGCCGGTCGCACCCCGCTGGGTCCCCCAACCCAACAGCGTCGAACACAGTGCGCGCGCCAGACCCTCACCGCGGGCCCGCTCGTCGACCCGCACCGCCGACAGCCCGACCCAGCGCCGGCCACCAGGGGCCGTCGTCACCGCGGCTCTGCCGACGGCCGCACCGGGGACCGTCGCGAATGCGACCTCACCGTCGATCACGGCGGTCAGCACGTCGACGGGCACGGCGCGGCGGTACAGATGCAGCCATGCGGCGTCGGGCGTCGCGGTCAGGGTCACGCGTTCGTCGACCACCGTATCGCTCAAATCGCTTGTCATGACCTCGGTCTCGAGGTGCGGCGGCTGTTCGATCGGGCGGAACAGCCGATCGGGTATGGAAAGCCACGGCGTCAGCCCCCGCTCGCCGTACCAGCTGATGATCGCCGGAATGGCCGTGGCGTCGGCGTCAAAGCCCAGCGGGACAGCGGAATTGCCGCGGTGCGTGTGGCCTTCCGCGGCGCGCAGCAGCCAGCCGCCCAGCCATTTCTGTTCGACACCCGGCCACGCCAACGCCGCCGCGTGTTCGACGTTGCGGATGTCGGCGGTGCGCACCGGTGCGGCGGGCAGCTCCTTGATGGCGACAACATCGTCGACATCGATTCGTACGACGCCCCCCCGTTTCGTCCGAATCTCCAGTGCCGCACAGCTGTCGACGACATGGCCGACCACGTCGGTCAGCGGCGGTGTGGAACCGGCCGGCCGCCGATAACGCACTGTCACGCGTGTGCCGATCGCGGGCAGCCCGGGCACGGTCAGTGACCGAACGGATCGGGGTCCTTACCGGGCATCCACGACAACCCCGGCACTCCCCAGCCGTGCGACTTCACCGCACGCTTGGCGCTGCGCGCATGCCTGCCCACCAAGCGGTCCAGGTAAAGGAAGCCGTCGAGGTGACCCGTCTCGTGCTGCAGCATCCGGGCGAACAGGTCGGTGCCCTCGAGGGTGATCGGATTGCCTTCTGCGTCCAGCCCCGTCACCCTGGCCCAGTCGGCCCGCCCCGTCGGGAACGACTCCCCGGGCACCGAAAGGCAGCCCTCGTCGTCGTCGTCCGGATCGGGCATGGTCTCGGGAACTTCGGAGGTCTCCAGCACCGGATTGACGACCACACCGCGGCGGCGGGTGATGCGACCGCGCACCTCGGCGCAGTCGTAGACGAACACCCGCTTGGAGACGCCGATCTGGTTCGCGGCCAAGCCAACCCCGTTCGCGGCGTCCATCGTGTCGAACAGGTCGGCGATCAAGTCCGCGAGATCGGCGGGCAGCGAACCGTCCTCGCCGACCGGCACCGGCTCGGTGGCTGTGTGCAGGACGGGATCTCCTACGATGCGGATCGGAACGACTGCCATGGTCGAAAATCTTAAGTCGGCAACCCTTGCTGGCCGACTCGCGGGCATGTCGAACCGCTCATCAGCCCATCACGTGGTTGAATGAGCGCCGAACCACAGCGATGTCATTCAAGTTGTCGGAAGGGTCCAAGAGCCAGATGGACGGCGCAATCGCGCGGACTGAACAATCCGGAGACAACTCTGAACTCTCCGACGGGCTGACTCGGCGCGAGCACGACATTCTCGCGTTCGAGCGGCAGTGGTGGAAATACGCGGGCTCCAAGGAAGACGCCATCAAGGAGTTGTTCTCCATGTCGGCCACCCGCTACTACCAGGTGCTGAACGCGCTCGTCGACCGACCTGAGGCGCTCGCCGCCGATCCGATGCTGGTCAAACGGTTGCGGCGACTCAGGGCCAGCAGGCAGAAGGCGCGGGCGGCACGCCGTCTCGGCTTCGACGTCACCTGAGTTCCCCGGGCCGCGGGGCCCGCTCGATAAGGTGGGCGCAATGAACCAGCGAGATTCGTCGGGGCTGCCCCTGCGCGCCATGGTGATGGTGCTGCTCTTCCTGGGCGTCGTTTTCCTTTTGGTGGCGTTTCAGGCGATGGGTTCCGACAGCGACGAGGAGGACGCGCCGCCGCTGGCGACCGCGACGACGACCACCGCGACCACGACGTCGGAGGCGCCGGCACCCGCCGATGCCGAGGTCCGGGTCTTCAACATCTCCACCGTCGCGGGCGCGGCCGAGGGTACCGCCGGACGGCTGCGCGAGGCCGGCTGGAACGTCACCGAGACCGGCAACCTCGAATTGGCGGACGTGGCGGCCACCACCGTGTACTTCAGCGACGCGCCCGGCGAGCAGGAGGCCGCAGAAGAGGTGGGACGTCTGCTCGAGGCGCCCGTCGAACCGCGATTGCCCGCACTCGCCGAACAACCGCCCGGCGTCATTGTGGTGGTCACCGGTTAGGCTCGTGCACATGTTCAAGACCGTCGCCGCCGCTGCCTTGTTCGCCGTTCCCGCACTCGCCTTGAGCGCCTGTGCGGCGCCCGAGGAGCCCAGCAACGTGCAGGGCACCCCGCCGTCCGTCTGGACCGGATCCCCGCCTCCCTCGGCCCCGCCGGGTGAGGGCGGTGGTCACGGCGGCGAACAGGCAGAAGGCCAAGGTCAAGGCCAAGGTGAAGGACAGGGTGCAGGTGAGACGCTCACCGCCGAATTGAAGCTCGCGGACGGCACGCCGGTGGCGACCGCCGACATCCAGTTCAGTGGCGGCTACGCGACGATCAGCGTCGAGACCACCACGCCCGGGAGACTGACGCCCGGCTTCCATGGCATGCACATCCATCAGGTCGGCAAGTGCGAGGCCAACTCGGTCGCGCCCACCGGTGGCGCGCCGGGGAACTTCAACTCGGCGGGCGGGCACTTCCAGGTGCCCGGCCACAGCGGTCACCCCGCGAGCGGCGACCTGACCTCGCTGCAGGTCCGCGAGGACGGTTCGGCCAGGGTCCTGACGACGACCGACGCGTTCACCGCCGAGGAACTCACTTCGGGCGCGGGCACCGCGATCATCATCCACGAGAAGGCGGACAACTTCGCCAACATTCCGCCGGAGCGCTACCAGCAGGTCAACGGCGACCCGCCGCCGGATGCAACCACTCTGGCGACCGGTGACGCCGGATCGCGGGTGGCATGCGGTGTTATCCGTACCGGCTAACAGCCACATCGATTTCGTCGGCTCGCCCCGACCGACGGTCGGGGTCGAGTGGGAGTTCGCGCTCGTCGACGCGACGACGCGGGACCTGAGCAACGAGGCAACCGCGGTCATCGAGGAGCTCGGCGAAAACAACCCGCGCGTGCACAAGGAACTGCTGCGCAACACCGTCGAGATCGTCACGGGCATCTGCGATTCGGTGCCCGAGGCGATGAACGACCTGCGTTCGACGTTGGTGACGGCCCGCGAGATCGTCCGGGGCCGCGGTATGGAGTTGTTCTGTGCGGGCACCCACCCGTTCGCGAAGTGGTCACCGGGCAGCCTGACCGACGCCCCCCGCTACGCCGAGCTGATCAAGCGCACCCAGTGGTGGGGAAGGCAGATGCTGATCTGGGGCGTGCACGTGCACGTCGGGGTCCGGTCCGCGCACAAGGTGATGCCGATCAACACCTCACTGCTCAACCACTACCCGCATCTGTTGGCCCTGTCGGCGTCATCCCCGTTCTGGGACGGTGAGGACACCGGTTATGCGTCCAACCGGGCGATGATGTTTCAGCAGCTGCCGACGGCCGGGCTGCCGTTCCACTTCCAGTCGTGGGCGGAGTGGGAGCGTTTCGTCTACGACCAGAAGAAGACCGGCATCATCGACCACATGAACGAAATCCGTTGGGATGTCCGGCCTTCGCCGCATATCGGGACGGTGGAGATCCGGATATTCGACGGTGTCTCCAATCTGCGCGAGTTGGGTGCGCTGGTGGCGTTGACGCATTGTCTGGTCGTCGACCTCGACCGGCGGCTCGACGCCGGTGAGTCGCTGCCGACCATGCCGCCGTGGCATGTGCAGGAGAACAAGTGGCGCGCAGCGCGTTACGGCCTCGACGCCATCATCATCCAGGATGCGAACAGCAACGAACGGTTGGTGACCGAGGATCTCGACGAGCTGCTCAACCGACTCGAACCGGTGGCCGCGTCGCTGCACTGCGCCGACGAATTGCGGCACGTCGCCGACATCTACGGGGGCGGCGGATCGTATCAACGTCAACGCCGCGTCGCCGAGGATCACGACGGCGACCTGCGCGCCGTCGTCGACGCCCTGGTCGCCGAACTGGAGCTGTAGACGTGGCGGCCATCCCGATGTTCCCGCTGCAGGTGGCGATGCTGCCCGGCGAGGAGCTTCCGTTGCGGATCTTCGAACCTCGTTACAGCGCATTGGTTTCGGACTGTCTGGCCACCGAGGACCCGGCGTTCGGTGTCGTGTTGATCAAGGCGGGTAGGGAAGTGGGCGGCGGGGACGTTCGCAGCGACGTCGGTGCGATGGCACACATCGGCGAGGTCGCTGATTTCGGCGACGGCCGTTACCGCCTCAAATGTGCGGTAGGCGAACGTATTCGGGTCATCGAGTGGCAGCCCGACGATCCGTATCCACGCGCAGCGGTCGAACCGTGGCCCGATCAGCCGGGTGGGCCCGTCGAGGCGGACGCGATCCGCGACGTGGAGGACCGCATGGTCGCGCTGTTCGAACGGATCGCCGCTGCACGCGGGGCCGAGGTCAGCGGCCGCGAATTCGTGGCGGGTGCGGACGCGTCCGGCGACGCCGGTAAGTGGTTGTACACGTTGACCTCTCGTCTCCCTATGGGGCAGGCCGACCGCTACGCAGTACTGGCTGCGCCGACCGTCGCCGAGCGGCTGGCGGCGCTGAGCGACGCCGTCGAGACCGTGACCGCGATGGTCGAGTTCCAGCTGTCGGGGGAGTAGTCACACCGCGGTGAACTGCTCGTTGCGCAACCGTTCGAGCGCGCGCCCGTCGGTGAGTTCGAGGCGATCCTCGGGATGCTTCCAGTAGTGGCGGACCATCCAATACAGCGTGCCGAAGCCGGGCTCGTATCGGTCGGCATTCGGTACGACGATCGGCTTACCGTCGTTGAGCACGAAAATAATTGGATTTCGAGTTCGCTTGTCGGCACCGTCGGCGACATCGACAATGTCAGCCCAACGCGCAGTGCGGGTTCGCAAGATGTCAGCGTGCTCAATGACGTCTGGTCCGATCCGCAGTCGGGCCACGCCACGGCCCCTGAGCATCGCCACCAGGCCGGTCAGTGACAGAACCAGCAGGGTGATCATCAAGTACCGGTTGACGGTATCCCGCCCAGGCGTCGTGAAAGGGAGCTCCGCGACGCCGCGTGAAACGAACGCGAGATAGCATACCGATCCGATCGCGGCACCGACCAATGTGAGACTCCAACTCCAGGCGATAAGCGGATTGACGCGCAGCGTCGTCCCGTGGGTGTCTGATTTGGCGTACTTCGTCGGCGATGAGAACCAGGTCGTGGCGAGCGTAACCAGGGCTCCGGAGAAGAACAACGTCAGTCCACCGGACGTTAACGCCGCAGGAATTGAGCCACGCTGCAGCGCCACCACTGTTTGCGCCACGCTGTAGCCAACCCCGCCTACAAAACCTAAGAGCCCGAACTTCGCCAGGGCTGACAACCTGGTGTCCCAGTTGCGCGGTGGAGGCGGTTTCTCTATGCCCCGCACAGCACCTCACCGACCTTGGTCCCGACCGACTTCATCCACGCACCGCCAGCGACAGAGCCGCCGACCGCGAGAGCCGGAGCGACGCCGGGAAACGGAACCGGACCACCCAACATTGCACCTCCCGCCGCACCGCCGGCATTGCCGACGAGCGCGAATGTACCGGCGAACACCGAAACACACTTGTCGGCGGGCGTGGGCGCGGCGAGGAAGTCATACGTCGCCGACATGACACCGAGTGCGGGACCACCGTACTTGGCGCCCGCTCCGACTTTCTCCACGGCGTCCATGGACAACATCGGAATCTTGCCGCCCCGATCGATATGCGTTTCCAATCCCGTGAGGACATCTCCGATGCAGTCCGGGACGGTCTGGACGAGTAGCGGACTATCGGGAGGAAGAACGCCGTGGCGGCCGTCGGGCAGATTGAAAGCCGCAGTGCGCACGCCTTCCGGTGTTTCGTCGATGACGTATTGCGTTCCGTCCGCCCAATTCATGATCGTCTTCTTGTATCCGCCGGGCGTACGCGTCGAACTAGTCCACGAGATCAGATTGCCGTCGGTGTCGTAGTGGTCATCGGTCGTCATGTCGGGAACGCCGTTCTTGTAGTCCGGTTCGTACTCGGTGATGACGTGCCTACTGCCGTCCTGCATGATCAGTGTCTTCTCGAAGTGGCCCTCATCGTTGTACCGCGACGTCGTCTCGCGGACGGTCATGGCCATCTGCTCACCACGCACCGTCGCTTGCTGCGTGAGCCCAATCGGGTTTCGAGGATCGGGTAAATCGTCAGCCGGTCGCTGCGTACCGGGGAGCATCAAGTCCGGCAGCCCGCCGGTCGCGGGGGGCGCGAAGCCGTTCTGCTCCGCGCTTTGAGCCCCGGGGTCGATCAGCACCACCCACCCCTCCGACACGTTGAGAGGGCCGCGGTCGATTTCATCAGCCTTGTCCAGCAGTGCTTTTCGTGCCGTCCCGATGGTGCCGGCGCCTTCACTGAGGGCGTTGCCGATCGCGGTGGTGTAGCGGCTGAACTCCGATGTGGTCTGGCGCGCGCGACCGAACATCGCCGATGCCGCGTCGTGCGCTTGGCCGGACCACGCCTTGGTCTCGGGCATGCGCTTGAGGTGGTTGTTGATTCGTTCCACTGCCCGTTCCACCGATTCGCCAGCGGTCGTTACCGCAGGGCCGGTGAAATTCAGTGAGTCCGGGTTCCAGCTTTCGAGCCGGGAACGCGATGGCAGCACGGGTTCAGAAGATTTTCTTGAAATGCCCCGCAAGGTCCGAGTCGGTCACCTCGTAGGTGTTGCCCGCACCGCGGACTGCCTCGCCCATCTTGCGGACATTTGCGGCTATCGCGTCGACCCGCTCCGTCACATGCTCACCCAGAAGTCGTGCGGCCCACTGAGTGGCGGAGGCGGGTAAGCCGTCGGCGGCATCGCTCACTTTGTGGCCGACGTCAGCCTCACGGATCAATGGCGACACCGTGTCGACCTGACTGGCGAACGCCTTGAGGATCTCGGGGTCAACCTCCATCGTTCAGAAGTTACCGGATGTCAGAGCCCCGCCGTGACGCTGATTTTGGCCGACAGCGGTTGTCAG
Organism: Mycobacterium lehmannii; assembly: GCF_001499925.1. Lineage (NCBI taxonomy): Bacteria > Bacillati > Actinomycetota > Actinomycetes > Mycobacteriales > Mycobacteriaceae > Mycobacterium > Mycobacterium lehmannii. The sequence goes on along the minus strand of NZ_LQIR01000067.1, from coordinate 138,723 downwards.
CAGGTCCGTTGTCCCTCGACGAATACCGTCCGCGGAGTGGTGTCGTCGGGCTCGCCCACAGCGCACCGGCCGTAGCGCTCCATCAGGTCCGCGGCACCGATCGAGGTGACGTCCCAACCGTGGTCGGTGAGCCAGTCGGTCACCTCGGTGCGTTCCTCGGTGTACCAGAGGTCCTGTACGTCGAACGCGTCGTCGCTACCGTCGTTGCCCGCCTGTCTGCGGTACTCGGCCAGCTTCTCGCGGCGACTGGCCAGGTACTCCGGATCGAAGAACTTCGCCCCGAACGACTCGACGGCGATGCGGCTGCCTTGCGCGCTGAGCTTGTGAATCCGTTCGAACAACAAGTCTTGTCCGCGTGCGGGCAGATACGGGAGGAGCCCCTCGGCGGCCCACGCGGTCGGCTCGCTCGCGTCGAACCCCGCGTCCCGCAGAGCCCGCGGCCAATCCTCGCGCAAGTCGATCGGCACCGGGATGTACTTGGCGGCCGGCTGGACTTCGTGTCGGCGCAATGTGTCGACCTTGAACGTCAGCACCCGGGGCTGGTCGATCTCGTAAACGACGGTGCCACCGATCCACGGCAACCGCCAGGCCCGCGCGTCGAGCCCGGCCGCCAGAATCACCACCTGGTCGATGCCGTTGGCACCAGCGGCGATGAAGAACTCATCGAACCATTTGGTGCGCGACGCCGCGTAGCCGCCGATCGAGCGGATGCGTTCGGCCATGTGGGCAGAGGGCGGTTGCCAACCCTGTTCCACCGCCGCGTCGACGAACATCTGGGCGTAGGGATCGGTGAACAGCGGGCAGTCGGTGTTCTGCTCCAGCGCACGAGACCAGGCCACCCCCAGCGCCGTCGCGCCCACACTCTCGGTGATGCCCCAGCTGTCGTCGTCAGTCCTGGCCATCGGCGCCGCTTTCCGTGTGGTCGGCGAACTCGTCAATCTCGTCCGCGGTCAACAGATCGTCTCGGACGTTCTGTTCCCGATACGCGAGCTGGCCAACCCGGTTCGCCACCACCGGTGCGGTGATCACCGTGAACAAGCCGGTGAGTACGAGCATGCCGATATCGGCGTTGCCGCGCAGCCGTATCCCGGCGCCGATGATCACCAGCAGGAGCCCGAGCACCTGCGGCTTGGACGCCGCGTGCATGCGCGTCAACGTGTCGGGGAAACGGACGATGCCGATCGCGGCGGTCAGTGCGAGCGACGAGCCGCCCAGCACCAGCACGCTCGTGAGAATGTCGAGTCCGGTCATCCTCGCCCCCCGATGGTGCGGGACTTGTCGACGTCGGGGACGCGGAATCGGGCGACGCTGACTGTGCCGACGAAGCTGATCAACGCCAATGCGGCCATGCCGTAGGTGACGGTGCTGTCCAGGCTGTAGGCGCTCCAGATGCCGATCCCGCACATCGCCACGGCGATGAGTGTGTCGACGGCGACCAGGCGGTCCAGTGTGCTCGGCCCGGCGAGGAGACGGAACATCGTGATGGCGGCGGCGGCGGTCATCATCACCGCGGCGATGACCCAGACGGTGATCATGCGCGCTGCGCCTTCGTATCTCGCTGGGGGCTCATACTTCGTGCTCCTCGTGCTCGTGCGCCGGGCGCCAGTCCTCGGGACGCTCGAACGTTCGGACCAACAACCGTTCGATCACGGCCACCTGGTGGTAGAACGCTTGCAGCGCGCGGTCGGAGCCGACATCGATGACATGCATGTAGAGCAGCCGGCGGGTCTGGTCGATCTCGAGCACGATCGATCCGGGAATCAGGTTGAAGATGACGACCGCCAACGACAGCACCAGGTCTGACTTCACGGAAAGCTGTGCCCGCAGAACGGCCGACAGCGGAGGGCGGGGTTTCAACGCCAGCAGTGCAACCTGTCCCGAGGACAGCACCAACCGGTAGGCGACCGTGAGGATGAGCCGGATCAGCGACAGCACGTGCACCTTGCCTTCGACCGGCACGGCGGGCAGGGGCAGCAGCCATGTGATCAACGCCGCGACCGCCGCACCCGAGAGCACATTCGCCGCGGAGAAGGTGCCCCACAACAGGATCCAGACGAACACCAGCCAGAAGAAGATCCAGACGCGCAGCGCGACGCTTCTCATCATCGGGGCCCTTGGCTCTTCGCGCAAGCGCTCATCGCGGCCCCACCACGGCAGTGATGTACTCGCTCCGGTCGAGCACCTCGTTGGAAGCCCTTTCACTGTAAGCGAATATCGGCCCGGCGAGCACCGTCAGCGCGAGCCCGGCCGCGATCAGCGCACCCGTGGGCCCGACCATCCCCGCCGGCATGCGCCCGACGTGGTCGCGGTCCACGAACTGGATGTCCTCGGGTTCGTCGAGCAACGCCGACGGCAGCGCCGCGGACAGATGGCCTTCGGGCGCGTCCGCGCGCGAGCGCCAGAACGCTTTGGTCCACACCCGCACGACCACGTACAGCGTCAGCAAGCTGGTCACCACACCGCCGGCCACCAACGTCCAGGCCAGCACCGAGCCGTCCTGCGCCCCGGCCTCGAGCAGTGCGACCTTGCCGATGAAACCGGAGAACGGCGGTATTCCACCGAGATTGAGCGCGGGGATGACGAACACGAACGCCAGCAGCGGGCTGGCAGCCGCCAAACCGCCCAGGCGGTCCATGGTCGACGCCCCGGCTTGGCGTTCGATCAACCCGACGACCAGGAACAGCGTCGTCTGCACCAGAATATGGTGCGCCACATAGTAAATGGCGCCGGACATGCCGAGTTGGTTGGACAATGCGATGCCGAACACCATGTAACCGATGTGACTCACCAGCGTGAACGACAGCAGACGTTTGATGTCGCTCTGCGCGATCGCACCGAGGATGCCGATCAGCATCGTCAACAACGCGGCCACCAACAGCACCGGGTCAAGGCCACCGTCGGGAAACAACAGCGAGTGCGCCCGAATGATCGAATAGACGCCGACCTTCGTGAGCAGGCCGGCGAACACTGCGGTGACCGGTGCGGGTGCGGTCGGATAGGAGTCGGGCAGCCAGGCCGAGAGCGGAAACACCGCAGCCTTGATGCCGAACGCCACCAACAGCACGGCGAACATCGCCGAACGGACTCCGCCCGACACGTCGTCAAGGCGCACGGAGAGTTCCGCCAAGTTCAGCGTCCCGGTAGCGCCGTAGACCAGCGCGAGACCGAACAGGAAGATCAGCGACCCGACCATCGACACCATCACATACGAGATGCCCGCGCGGACACGGTCCTTGCTGGCTCCGACCGTCAGCAGCACGAAGCTCGCGGCCAGCAGCACCTCGAACCCGACGAAGAGGTTGAACAGGTCACCGGCGAGGAACGCCATGCAGACACCGGCCGACAACACCAGATAGGTGGGCATGAAGATCGACACCGGTTGGCGTTCGTCACCGTCGCGCACACCCTGTCCGATGGCGTAGAACACCACGGCCAGCAGCACGATCGCCGAGACGACGAGCATCAGCGCCGACAACCGGTCCACCACCAGCGTGATGCCCAGCGGACCCATCCCGGGCACCGACTGGCCCCAGCCGCCGACGTGGAGCACGAGCGTGCCGTCCCTGTCGGCGAGGTAGAGCAGCGCGCCGCACACCGCGACGACGACAGACAACACGACGAGGGTGAGGAGTCGCTGCAGTCGTGGCCGCCGGCCCGCGATCAGCGTGGTCGCCGCGCCCAGCGTCGGGAGCAGGACGGGCAGGGGTATCAAGGTGGTCGCCAACGTCATGCGCAGTCCGCCTTCACTACTCGCGCCCGCATCACTTGGACCCCTCGTATCCGGGCAGGGCGTCCAACTCATCGGGTGCGTCGGTGTCGCGCATGGCTTCGGGTTGCGGTCGGTCCTCTTCGACGGCGGCGATGTCCTTCGAAGCCAACTCGGAGACCTTGGCGTCCTCGGGGTCGTCACCCACTTCCTCGGCGGTGGTCAACCGATAGGTCCGGTAGGCCATCGCCAGCACGAACGCCGCGACGCCCATAGTGATGACGATCGCGGTCAGGATCATGCCCTGGGCCAACGGATCCGCCGTGGTGGTCTGAGGTTCGCTGCCCCGCCCCCAGATCGGAGGCTCACCGGCCGGGCCGCCGGCGATGAGGATGAGCAGGTTGATCGCGTTGCTGATGAGCAACAGCCCCAACAGCATTCGGGTCAGGTTGCGCTCGAGCAGCAGGTAGACGCCTGCGCTGGTGAGCCCGCCGAGCAGGATGAGGGGCACGAGCGAGGTCGTCATCGCGTACTCACCGCCGTCTTTTGCTCCTGGCCCAGCTCCACGTCGATGCGGGCCCCCAGGCTGCGCAACACGTCGAGCACCAGGCCCACGACGATGAGGTACACCCCGAGGTCGAAGAACAACGCGGTGACGAATTTGACGGTGCCCAACACCGGCACGTCGATCTCGATCAGCGCCGAGGACAGTGCGGGCGCCCCCACCAGAAGCGAGGCGAACGCGGTACCTGCGGACAAGGTGAGGCCCGCGCCCAGGATCTTGCCCGCGTCCAGCGGCAGCGTCTCGCCCAGTTCGTAGCGACCGCCGGCCAGATACCGCAGCACCAGCGCGAGTCCGGCGGTCAAACCACCGGCGAATCCACCGCCGGGAGTGTTGTGTCCCGCGAAGAAGAAGTACGCCGACAACACCATGATCAGCGGGAAGATGACGCGGGTGGCGACCTCGAGGATCAACGACCGGTGCCGCGGGTCACGCAGTTCGCTGCCGCGCAGCCAGGTGATGTCGCCGGCCGCCGGGCTGGTGTTCACCATCGCCGGCAGCCGGCCGATGTCGGGCTGACCTGCATCCGAGACCCGCGGCGGCGCCCCGAACCTCCTGTGCCGGAAAACCATTGAGGCGACGCCGGTCGCCGCGACCACGAGCACCATGACTTCGCCCATGGTGTCCCAGGCGCGGATGTCGACCAGCAGCACGTTGACGGCGTTGGCGCCGTGGCCGCGGTAGTACGCCGCCTCGGGGATCAACGAGGCGATCGGAGTTCCGGTGCGCGCGGCCATCGCGTACACCGCCAGGGTGGTCACGGTCGCACCGACCGCCAGTGCCAGCGCCGCCCGCGGCCACCGGTATCTGCGGATGTGGACCCGGTCGGCTTCGGCGGGCAACGTGCGCAGCACCAGCACGAACACCACGAGGGTCAACGTCTCGACCAGGAACTGGGTCAGGGCCAGATCCGGTGCGCCGTGCAGCGCGAAGATCACCCCGCACCCGTACCCGGTCACGCCGACGAGCAGCACCGCCGCCAGGCGGTTGCGCATCACCAGAGCGCCGAGCGCGGCGGCCAGGATGATCAGACCGATCACCACCTGAAGCGGTGAACCCCACAGCCTGAACTGCGGGTGGTCGCGCGCACCCACCGCGAGCGCGATGGTGGGCACCAGCACCAGCGTCGACAGGATCGCTGCCTGGGTGGCCGGGATGGAACCGCGCTGGGTGACAGCGGTGAGTTCCACCGCCCACAGGTCGAGCCGGCGTATCACGGCGTCGTACGCGTGGTCGGCGTTGCCGAGTGGTTCGCGCATCGTGCGGAACCGGCGCAACCGTTCGCGGCCCACGAAGGCCGCCACGCCGGTGGCGATCACCAGCACCGACAACAGCAGCGGCACGTTCACGCCGTGCCACAGCGCGAGGTAGTACTCGTTGTTGCCGCCCGGCACCGTGTCGGCGTAATCCTCCAGCACATCGCCGATCCCGACGGGCCAGATCCCGAAGGCCAGGCCCGCGGCCGCGAGGATGCCCGGCGCAATCATGAACGTGCGCTCGGGGCGGTGCATCTCGGTGACACGGGTGCTCGGCTCGGGCCGCCCCTTGCGGCCGAACGCACCGAACAGGAAGCGCAGGCTGTAGATGGTCGTGAACACCGAGCCGATCACGATGCCGGCCAGCACCACCGGGGCGAAGGCGCCGAGGGTGGGGGTGTGCAGGACGGTGGCCAGGTCGGTTTCCTTGGCGACGAAGCCGAAGAACGGGGGCAGTGCCGCCATGCTGGCCGATGCGCCGACGGCGATGACGAACAGCAGCCGCGCCTTGTCGCCGAGCCAGGCCAGCCTGCGGATGTCGCGGGTGCCGGTGGCGTGGTCGATGATCCCGACGACCATGAACAGCGCCGCCTTGAACATGGCGTGTGCCACCAGCATCGCCAGTCCGCCGAGCATCATGTCGCTGCCGCCGGTGCCGACCATGACCGTGATCAGCCCCAGCTGGCTGACCGTGCCGAAGGCCAGGATCAACTTCAGGTCGTACTCGCGCACCGCGCGCCAACCGGCCAGCAGCATGGTCATCAGGCCGAGTGAGACCACCATGGGCCGCCACACCGGGGAGTCAGCGAAGCTGGGGCTCATGCGCGCGATCAGGTAGACGCCGGCCTTGACCATCGCCGCCGCGTGCAGGTACGCGCTCACCGGGGTCGGTGCGGCCATCGCGCCCGGCAGCCAGAAGTGCAGCGGCACGATCGCCGACTTCGACAGGGCGCCGACCAGAATGAGCAGCAGCCCGACCGACGCCGCCATCCCGGTCGGCGGGGATTCAAGGAGTTCGGAGAGCAGGTAAGTGCCTGCCATGTTGCCGAGCACGATGATGCCGACCAGCATCGCCAGGCCGCCGAACGTCGTGACCAACAACGCCTGGGTCGCCGCTCGCCTGCTGGTCAGGCGTTCGGCGTAGTGGCCGACCAAAAGAAACGACAACACCGACGTGATCTCCCAGAACACGTAGAGCATCAGCAGGTTGTCGCTGGTGACCAGCCCGAACATCGCACCGGAGAACGCGACCAGTTCGGCGGCGAAGCTCGGCAACCGGTTCTCGATGCGGCCGTCGTGGTGTTGGAAGTAGTCGCCGCAGTAGAACAGCACCAGCGCGCCGATACCGAGAACCAGCACGCTCATGATCGCGGCGAGCGTGTCGAAGCGCAGCGTGAAGTTCATCGACAGCTCGGGCACCCACGGCACGTCGACGGTGCTCGTCCCCCTGGCGGACGGCCAGTTCTGCGCCACCCACACCAGAGACAGAAGCGGCACCAGCGCCAGCGGATAGAACGCCTTGCGCCCCCACATGTGGACAAGCAGGGGCGCCACCGCGGCGGCGACCGCGTGGGCGAGCAGGACGGCGAGCAGGGCACTCCGATCGGTTGGGTTGGTCAGCACGCGGCCGCCAACCGGAGAACTTTATGGTCGGGGTGTCAGCCGAGTAAGGCTTCGGATCGTCATTCTACGTGGGCCGATCGCGGCTACTATGCCGCGTCGTTGACACCACCGACCTCGCGGTGGTCGGCGCAGGTCGGACCGCGCGGAAACTCAGAAGTACCGCAGTCACACATATACCCAGGCCAGCAGGGTACTGAGCAGCGTGACGACCATGCCGTAGCGGGAGAACTGCCAGAAGCTGATCCGGTGGCCGGCGCGCTGGGCGATGCCGATCGCCACGACGTTCGCGCTTGCCGCGATCGCGGTGCCGTTGCCGGAGAAGCAGGCGCCCAGTGCAAGGCCCTGCACCGCGCACGGCAGGGTGACGAGTTGCCCGACACCATCCTCACACCGCGAGAGGAGGAGGTGCTCAAGCTCATCGCCGACGGTTACTCCTCGCGCGACATCGCCAACACGTTGGGCATCAGCGTCAAGACCGTCGACCGGCACCGGACGAACCTGCTGGCCAAACTCGGACTGCAGGATCGAGTTGCGTTGACCCGCTATGCGATTCGCGCCGGACTGATCGAGCCCTGACGGCGTTGGCACGGGGCGGGCGCTAACCCGTACCGCACCGGGAGCGCGTGGCCCAACAACCCGATCCCCGCGCCGAGAATCGGCCAGACCGGCCAGAAGTACCAGGCTCCCGCGGTGAGTCCGACCGCCAACCACACTGTCAGCACGATCGCGACCATGGCCAGGTAGCTGGCCAGGTGGACCTGAACACTGCGACGGGCCAGCTGCCTGCGAGCCTGCCGGCGGCGGGGATCGTTGCGCCTGAGGCGCTCGACGGGCAGATCGGCGGTGAGCTCGTGCAGTTCGGGGCGGGTGGCCGCGGTGAAGGCGGCCTGCAGGCGGGCCTCGTACTCCGGCATCGCGAGGTAGCCCTGCGCGAGGGCCTGGCCGAGTAGGTTGGCCGTCTTCTCCCGGTCGGGGTCTCCGGCGCGGACCACGGGTGCGATGGCGGGCATGCCGACCTCCTCGATCTTGACAATGACAAGTTACGTCGACTATGCCGCATCAACTTGCCACTGTCAAGATGCTTCTCCTTTGTCCCGCGAACGTGGGTTACCCGCACGCGTCCGGTGCGTTTGACGTGCGTCAAGCCCACGCTCGCGGAGGGGATTGGACTCGCGTTGGATGCGCGGGAGGGGAGCCGCCCGGGGAAGTGGTCAGCGAGCGGCCGAGAACGCCCGCAGCGACTCGACCTGTGCCGCGTCCAGCGACGGGCGCACCGCCTCGCGCGCCGCCGCGACGTCGTCGGCGGTGACATCGGCGGCGTCGATCGAGCGCCGCATCGCGGTCAGCGCCGCCTCGCGCAACAACGCGACGCAGTCGGCGGCGCTGTAGCCCTCGAGTTCCCCGGCCAGGGCGCCGAGATCGACGTCGTCGGCGAGCGGGACGGACTTGCCGGCCGTGCGCAGGATCTCGCGACGGGCCTCGGCGTCGGGGGGTTCGACGAACACAAGCTTCTCCAGCCGGCCGGGACGCAGCAGGGCCGGGTCGATCAGATCGGGCCGGTTCGTTGCACCGACCACCACCACGTCGCGCAGCGGTTCGATGCCGTCGAGTTCGGTCAGCAGCGCCGCCACCACGCGGTCGGTGACACCCGAGTCGAAGCTCTGACCGCGCCGCGGCGCGAGCGCGTCGATCTCGTCGAGGAACACCAGCGACGGGGCCGAGTCGCGGGCGCGCCGGAACAGTTCCCGCACGGCCTTCTCCGACGAGCCGACCCATTTGTCCATCAGCTCGGCACCCTTGACGGCGTGCACCGACAACCGCCCCGAACTGGCCAGCGCCCGCACCACGAACGTCTTGCCGCAACCGGGTGGGCCGTAGAGCAGCACACCGCGGGGCGGCGCCACGCCGAGACGCTGGAATGTGTCGGGGTGCTGCAGCGGCCACAGCACCGCCTCGGTGAGCGCCTGTTTGGTGTCGGCCATGTCGCCGACGTCGTCGAGCGTCACCGAGCCGACCGAGACCTCTTCGGTGGCCGAGCGTGACAGCGGGCGGATGACGGTCGTAGCGCCCAGCAGATCGTCCTGGACCAGGGCGGGCGGCTCATCGTCGGCGCTGGCGCGCGCCGCGGCCCGCAGAGCCGCCTCACGTACCAGCGCGGCCAGGTCCGCGACTACGAATCCCGGTGTGCGCTCGGCGATCTCGTCGAGATCGAGGTCCTTGGCAGGCACCTCGCGCAACAGCACCTCGAGCAGCTGCCTGCGGATCGCGCCGTCGGGCAGGCTCAGCCCGAGTTCGCGGTCGCACAGGTCGGGCGCGCGTAACCGGACGTCGACGTTGTCGGGCTGCTGCGACGTCGCGACGAACGCCACACCGCGGGTGGCGACCGCGTTGCGGAGTTCGGTGAGGATCAGCGTGGCCACCGGTTCGGCGGTGGCTGGCAGCAGCGCGTCGATGTCGGTGATCAACAGCACGCCGCCGCCGTCGCGGACGGTCGCCACCGCCGACACCACCCTCGCGATCCGGTCCTCGGCGCGTAGCGAGCCGACCTCCGGTCCGTCGAGTTCGACCAGTCGCCGGTTGGCGCAGACCGCGCGCACCAGCGCTGCCTTGCCGACGCCGGCCGGGCCCGATACCAGGACGCCCAGATTGGCTGTGGCACCGAGGGTTTCAAGCAGTTCGGGCCGGTCGAGTGCGAGATTGAGCCATTCGGTCAGGCGCTGCGCCTCGGCCTGAGATCCCTTGAGGTCGTCGACGCTCAGCGTCGGTTGCGATGTCTGCGGTGCGGTCACCACCGCCTGACCGATCGCAGTGTCCGAAGCGGGTGCGACGGATCCGCCCGGTGAACCGTCGGCCCAGCAGACCGCCGAATTGGGTTGCACACTCACGGGTCCCGCGGGGTCGGTGCCGGTCACCGTCAGCAGTTCGGAGGTCCAGGTGATGCCGACCGACGAGGCAAGCGCCGCGGTCGCGCGCGAGGACGGGATGTCGGGTCCCAGCTCCCGCGGCAGCAGCGACACCGTGTCACCGACCGTCATCACCTTGCCCAGCAACGCTTGTCGCAGCGTGGCCTGGGAGATCGATTGGCTGGCCAGCCGCGAGCCCGACAGCGTCACCGATCGAGCGCCGTAGACGGTCACGGGCGCGACGAGCACGGTGGTGTCCTCGCGCAGCCCGGCATTGGACAGCGTGACGTCGTCGAGCAGCGCGGTGCCGGCGGGAACACCGGCGGGTGCCTCTGCGGCCACCGCGGCGGTGGTGCGCGAACCGGTCAGCGACACCGCATCCCATTCGCGGATGCCCAGCGCGGCAATGGCTTCCGGATGCAGGCGCACCACACCCCTACGCGAGTCGAGCGCCGAGGTGTTCAGTCGCGCGGTCAGCGTGAGGTGCGCCCGGGGGGCCGGGCGGTCGGCCTGCAGTTCAGTCATGTCGGGAGCCGGGTCTGCGCAGTCCCAGTCGCATCACCGACCGGCGGTGCGGCTGGGCCCGGCGGATGGCCCGTCGGGCGGCGCGCTGCTGGCGTGGTTTGTCGTCCCAGACTTCGGGGTGCGCGGCCAGGAACCGGCGGGTGCGGATGGCGAAGGGGATGTGTAGGACGTAGGCGGCGATGATGATCAGGATCACCAGGTAGCCGTAGAGGATCGCGGCGGCCACGCCGATCGCCACGAACGCCAGCAGCGGCGCGACCATGTTGGGTGACACCGAGAACGTGTGGATCTTGCGCATCGGGATCGTGCTGACCACCAGCGCCGAGACGCCGAGCATCCAGATCACCACGGCGGGCTCAGACGTCCACCAGCCATCGCCGAACTGCATCTTGGCAGCCAGGGGACCGATCGCACCGATCGCTCCTGCCGGGGCGGGCATGCCGACGAAGTACTTCTTCTCGTAATCGGGCTTGTCGACGTCGAGCATCGCGTTGAACCGGGCCAGCCGCAGCACGATGCACACCGCGTACACCAGGACCACCATCCACCCGACCCGCGACTGCGCCAGCAGCGTGCCGTAGACGATGAAAGCCGGTGCGACACCGAAGTTCACGGCATCGGCAAGTGAGTCGATCTCCTCACCCATCCGCGAGGTCGCCTTGAGGGCGCGCGCGATGCGGCCGTCGAGCGCGTCGAGGATCGCGGCGACCGCCAGAAACGCCATCGCCTCGGTCGGCCGATTGTCCAGCGCCATCTTGACCGCGCTCAGGCCCAGACAGATCGCGGCGACGGTCATGGCGCTGGGCAGGATGCGCAGGCTGACGACCGAACGCTTGATGCGGGGCCGGATCATGCCGGAGCCGCCCGGCCGGCGGCATCGGGCTCCAGCTCCGCCAATACCGTCTCACCCGCCAGCGCGCGCTGTCCCACCGTCACCAGGATGCGCGATCCGGCGGGCAGGTATGTGTCCAGCCGCGAGCCATAGCGAATCAGGCCGTAGGTCTCGCCGATCGCCAGTTCGTCACCGATCTTGGCCTCGCACACGATGCGCCGCGCCACCAGGCCGGCGATCTGTACGGCGATCACCTCGACGCCGTCGGCGGTGCGGATCAGCACACTGTTGCGCTCGTTGTCCTCGCTGGCCGCTTCCAGTTCGGCCGAGCCGAACAAGCCCGGTCGGTGCTCGACCGCGACGACCTCACCGCTGATCGGGGCGCGCTGCACATGCGCGTCGAAGACCGACAAGAAGATGCTGATGCGGGGCAATGGTGTTGGGGGCAAACCGAGTTCGGCCGGTGGCTGCGCCTCCTCGATCAGGCAGATCAAACCGTCGGCGGGCGCGACGACCAGACCTGGCCGGGTGGGGGGTACGCGCGGCGGGTGGCGGAAGAACGCGGCGTTGGCGGCGGCCGAGGCCAGCGCGGCGCCGCGCAGCCACGGGTTGCGGCGCCCGAGCGCGGCCAGCGTCAGGCTCGCGCCGACGAACGGCAGCCCCGCGGGATGCATCGGGGGGATCGTGGTACGGGCCAGCGCCAAGAGCCGCGCGGGGCCGGATTTCAGGTCGGGGCGTCTGGCCATCGTCCCGCGATTCTACGGGCCGGGTGCACGCTGCGGCATTGGCCGGTCCGCCGGGAAATCAGGTCAGGTCCCACACCTGGACCGGCGACCCAGCCGAAAGAGCGTCGACATCCTCGGCGATCTCCAGCAGACAGTTCGCCGAGGCCAGCCACCGCAGGTGGTGTGAGGCCGGCGGTCCGTAGCTGGTCACCGTCCCGGCGGCCGCGTCGAGCACGCCGCGGCGGAACTGGCGTTTTCCGCGCGGCGAGGTGAGGTCCTCGGTCAGCACGGCGTCCCGGCGCGGCCGGGCGGGGTTCGGCAGCCCCATTGCGAGGCGCAGCGGCGCGCGCAGGAACACCTCGAAAGAGACCAGCGCGCTGACCGGGTTGCCGGGCAGCGTGACGATCGGGATGTCCCGCTGCGGTGACGCGGGCGGGCCCGGGGCGGTGATGACGCCGCAGCCCTGCGGCATGCCCGGCTGCATCGCGACCTTGACGAAGTCCACCGACCCGCCGAGGCCCGATGTCGCAGGCGTCGGAGCTCCGAGCGCATCCTTGACGACCTCGTACGCGCCCGCGCTCACCCCACCCGTCGTGATGATCAGGTCGGCGTCACCGGTGTGCTTTGCAAGGGCGGCGCGGAACGATTCGACGTCGTCGCCGGTCATGGGGGAGGCCACTACGTCGGCGCCGGTGTCGCGCAGCGCCGCGGCGAGCATCACCGCGTTCGATTCGTAGATCTGACCCGGTGCCAGCGGTGTGCCGGGTGCGACGAGCTCGGTGCCGGTCGACATCACCAGCACGCGCTGGCGCGGTATCACCGTCAACTCGGCAAGACCCAGTGCGGCGGCCAACCCGAGCGCGGCCGGTGTGACGAGCTGACTCGCGCGTAGCACGGCCGTACCGGCCGCGACGTCCTCACCGGCGCGCCGGATGTGCTGGCCGTCTCGGGCGGCTGCGCGGATCTCCACGGTGTCGGTCGCCGCGTTCGTCGCCTCCACCGGCACCACGGCCGTAGCACCGGCAGGAAGCATAGCCCCGGTCATGATCCGATGTGCCACACCGGGTTTCAGCGTGAGAAGGTCAGTGCGGCCGGCGGGGATGTCCTCGGCGACGGGCAACCGGACCGGGTTCTCAGGCGTGGCCGAAGCGACGTCATCGACCATGACGGCATAGCCGTCCATCGCGGAGTTGTCGAAGCCGGGCAGCGACAACGGCGCGACGACGTCCTCGGCCAGCACCAAGCCCAATGCGTCGGCGATGGGAACGCTGACCGCTGGACGGGCGGTGATCAACGCGGCGACGACGCGCTGATGCTCTTCGACGGTCCGCATCAGACGGGGTACGTGACGCCGGTCAGTTCCTCGGACATGGTCCACAACCGGCGCTGTATGTCTTCGTCGTGCGATTGTGCGCTCGAGGCGACGAGTTTCGGATTTCCCTTCACCTCGCCGATACCGTCGGGTCCGTAGTACTGCCCGCCCTGCACGCCCGGGTCGGTGGCCGCGCGAAGCGTGGGCAGCGCACCCTTGTCCGCGGGCTGGGTAAAGATCTTCCACACGATGTCCGGAACGAAAACCGGTATGTAGCGCATTAATTCGGTGTCCGAGAAGCCGGGGTGGGCAGCGGCCGCGATGGTCGGCGCGCCGCCGGCAGCCAGGCGCCGCTGCAGTTCGTAGGTGAACAGCAGATTGGCCAGCTTGGACTGTCCATAGGCTTGAACCCGGTTGTATCCGGTCTCGAAGTGCGGGTCCTCGAAGCGGATTCGAGCCATGATCCGGTGGCCGACGCTGCTGACCGTCACGATGCGCGACCCGTCGACGCTACGCAGGTTGTCGAGCAGCAGGCCCGTCAACGCGAAGTGGCCGAGGTGGTTGGTGCCGAACTGCATCTCGAAACCGTCTTTGGTGGTCTCGCGACTCGGCACGTACATCACGCCTGCGTTGTTGATCAGCAGATCGATGCGCGGGTGCGCGGCGCGCAGCTCGTCGGCGGCCCTGCGGACGCTGTCCAGCGAGGAGAGATCGAGTTCCTGCAGGCTGACCACGGCGTCGGGACTCGACCTCTTGATGCCCTCGACCGCCTCCCTGCCTTTGTCGAGGTTGCGCACCGCGAGCACCACCGCGGCGCCCGCGCCTGCCAGGGCGGCCGCGGTGTCATAACCCAGCCCGCTGTTTGCGCCTGTCACGATCGCGGTTCGCCCGGACTGGTCCGGCATGTCGGCCACGGTCCATTTGCTGCCCATGACGATCAACATACTCAGCGGCCGATGGACTCGCGGTTACCTAGGCTGGACGCCTGATGACCGATGTCGTGGAATTCTTGGACCCCGCGAACAAGCCGAGCCGCAAGGCGCCACTGGTGTGGGCGATCGGCGCGGCGATCCCGTGGTCGTTCGCGGTGCTCGCACAACTGGTGTGGTTCGTGGTGGACCCGCAGCCCTGGTGGGTGCATGCGCTCGCGGCGCTGGGCACGCTCCTAGGCATCGTGACGTTCGTCGTCGTCGTTCCGTGGTGGCGGTACCGGGTGCACCGGTGGGACATCGATCCGCGGGCGGTGTACACCCGCACCGGTTGGTGGACCCAGGAGCGCCGCATCGCGCCGATCTCGCGCGTGCAGACCGTCGACACCGAACGTGGTCCGCTGGACCGGTTGTTCGGGCTCGCGAACGTGACGGTGACGACGGCGTCGTCGGCGGGCGCGGTCCGCATCGTCGCGCTGGACACCGACGTGGCCGACGCGGTCGTCGCCCGTCTCACTGACATCGCCGCGCTGGGAACCGAGGACGCGACGTGACGGTCCCCGGGTGGCAGCAGCCTGCCGGCGAGGAGTGGCAACGCCTGAGCCCGCGGATGCTGTTGGTGCACCCCGTTCACGAGGTGGTACGCCAGATTCCGGTGCTCGTCGGCACGCTGGTGCTCGGCTCGGCGACCGGCAACCCGCTTCTGGCTGTCGCGGTGCTGGGGATCACCGTCGCGATCGGCTTGGCGCGCTGGTTCACCACCACATTCCGCGTCGGGCCGAGCGATGTGCAGCTGCGCACCGGTGTGTTGCAGCGAAAGGAACTCTCGGTGCCGCGCAACAGGATTCGGTCGGTGTCCACCGACGCCCGCCTGCTGCACCGGTTGCTGGGGCTGACGGTGCTGCGGGTCAGCACCGGCCAGGAGGCCAGGGGTGACGCAGAGTTCGCGCTCGACGCCGTGCCCACCGAGCAGGTCGGCAGGCTGCGCGCGGTGTTGCTGGCCGAATCCCTTGCGGTGGAGGAGGACAAGCCGTCGGAACCTGGTCGCGTGCTCGCGCGGTGGACGCCGTCGTGGTTGCGCTACAGCCCGCTGAGCTTCACCGGCCTGGCGATGATCGCCGCCGCCGTCGGCGTGGCCTATCAGGTGGGTGTCGACAGCGGCGTGCACGAATCGGGCCTTGCCCGATCGTGGCTCGACACGGCCAGGAGCCTCGGCGTGGCGGCCGGCATCGCGCTCGGCGTGGCGGTGCTTGTGCTGGCCTCCGTCGTCCTCTCGGTGCTGCAGTCGTTATTGACCTACGGCAACCTCGAACTGCGAAGGGACTTCGAGGTGCTGCATCTGAAATACGGGCTGATCCGCGTCCGCGAAAACACCTTCGACATGCGCCGTCTGCGCGGAGGCACGCTTCGGGAACCGTTGCTGGTGAGGCTGTTCGGCGGCGCACGCCTCGACGCGGTGATGACCGGTGTCGGCGGAGAGGGTGAGTCGTCGCTGTTGTTGCCGCCGTGCCCCAAGCGCACCGCCGACGAGGTGTTGACGAATCTGATCGAACGCCCCGACGCGGTGACCGGGCCGCTTCGTGCACACGGCCCCGTCGCCACGCGCAGGCGCTGGAGCCGGGCGATGGTGCTGCCCGCCGCGGCGGCGGTGGCGCTGTTGGCGGCGCCGACGCCGATATGGGCGTGGGTGCTCTGGGTTCTGTTCTCCGGGTGCTGCGCGCTGCTGGCGTTCGACCGCGCACGGTCGTTGGGGCATCGCGTGGGAGACGGTTGGCTGGTCGCGCGTACGGGAAGCCTGCAGCGCCGCCGCGACTGCATCGACGCCTCGGGCATCATCGGCTGGACCGTGCGCCAGACGTGGATGCAGCGGCGCGCCGGGGTAGCGACACTAGTGGCCGCGACGGCCGCCGGGGTCAAGCACTATCAGGTGATCGACGTACCCGCGACGCTGGCGTGGTCGATCGCGGCGCAGGCGTCGCCGTGGGTGGCCGACACAGCATGGGCGCGTCGATAGTGGGGTCGCTGTCGACGTAGCACCCGCACCATGAACAAGGGCGAGAAGAGTTTCGCGGGCGGATCGACCATCCCCAGTACACGCAGGAACTGCAGCATGACCGTCGGGTCCGTTTCAGACGCCGTCAACACCCGCTCCAAGTAGGCGTTGCTCAGCCGGATCGACAGTGGCACAGTTCCTTCGACTTCGGGCAGCGCCAGATCCGATCCGACGGCGGTCTGCCAGGCGATGCGGATCGCCTTGGCGCTGGACCGGAAGAAGCGGTGGGCCAGATTCCTGTCGCCGCGCCGCAGGCAGTCGCGCAGCACGGTCGCCTCGACGGCCGCGACTGTCATGCCCTGTCCGTAGATGGGGTTGAAGCTGCAGACCGCGTCCCCGACAACGAGCATGCCGTCGGGCAGTCGCCGCATCCTGTCGTAGCGGCGCCACCGGTTGGACGGCACACGGTAATTCACCACGGGGCCAAGCGGTTCGGCGTCGGCGAGGGCGGCCAACACCTTGGCCGGAACGAAATCGGCCGCGAACTCGAGCATACCGGCAGGCGTGTTCGGCGGCTCGTGGCCCGCCATGGCCCCGACCCCGAACATCGCCGCGCCGTTCTCGCAGCACGCGGTTGCGAACATTTTCGGGCGGTTGTGCTCGGGCATGACCGCGATGAAGTTCTCCGAGATCCTGCCGGGTCTGATGCGCACCGGCTGGCAGGCGTACGCCAACTGCACGACCACCTCGTCTACCGGCGGGCGGTCATAGCCCAGTTGTTCGAGGAACAGCGGTGTCCGGGAACCCCGCCCGGTCGCATCGACGACGAGGTCGCCGTCCAGCATTCTCACCTCGCGGGTGCCACGGTCGATCACGTCGACGCCCGTCACCCGGCTGCGGTCGGTTGTCGCCCGCAGAGAGACCACGTCGTGCCGCTCCAGGATCGTCACGTTGGGGACGTCGCGCATTCGCCGCAGCACATGCCATTCCAAGAATGGCCGGCTCTGGAAATAGAAGGGCATCGCGTCGGGCGACGGGCAGCGGCCCGATTGCACGAGTTGATGGCCGCCGAACGAGAAGCAGATCTTGGAGTAGTCGCCGTCCCATCTGATCGCGCCGTCTGCGACGAGTTCATCGAGAATGCCCGGCAACAACTCATCGAGCACCTGTGCCCCGCGCGCGAGTAGGGCGTGTATCAGCTTGCCCTGCGGGACTCCGCGCCTGGGCGTGGGCCCGGTCGGCAGCGCGTCACGTTCCACCACGGTGACCGTCCGATAGCTGTCCGCGAGAACCCTGGCGGCGAGCAATCCCGCCATACTCGCGCCGAGAACGACCGCTCGTTCGCCTACGACTGGCATTGCCCACCCCTTACCTCGCGATTCGTGGCCGGGTATCGGCCCTGGTAAGGAACAGTTTTCGGCGTCCAGCCAAGCCGCACTAGCGTAGGCCACTACTCGAATCCGCGAGACCTCCACGATTTGCGCGCACGCTTAGGCCGTTTACTGTCGGGCCATGGCTATCGGTGGGGTGCTGTTCGACATCGATGGCGTGTTGGTGACCTCGTGGCGTCCGATCGAAGGCGCGGCCCAGACGGTCCGTACGTTGACCGACAACCAGGTTGCCTGCGCGTACCTGACCAACACGACGACCAAGACCCGCATGCAGATCGCCGAACTGCTCTCCGAAGCGGGGATGGCGGTCCGGCCCGATGAGGTCATCACGGCCGCGGTGTTGACCGCGCAATATGTGCGCGACCGGTATCCGGATGCGCGTTGCTTCCTCGTCAACAGCGGGCAGATCGCCGAGGACATGCCCGGCATCGACGTCGTCTACTCGAACGAGTGCAGCGGTCCCCGCGCACCGGAGACCCCGGACGTCATCCTGCTCGGCGGTGCGGGTCCGGAGTACAGCCACCTGACATTGTCGTGGGTCTACGACTGGATGACCCACGGCGTGCCGGTGGTCGCGATGCACCGCAGCACCGCATGGACAACGGCCGACGGGTTGCGCGTGGACACCGGCATGTACCTGCTCGGCATGGAGGAGACCTCCGGTCGCAAAGCCACCGCGGTCGGCAAGCCCGCCCCCGAGGGCTTCCTCGCCGCGGCGAGTCGGCTCGGGGTCGAACCCGACGAGATGTACATGGTCGGCGACGACCTCAACAACGACGTGCTGGCGGCGCAGGTGGTCGGTATGACCGGCGTGTTGGTGCGCACGGGCAAGTTTCGCCAGGATACGTTGGATCGTTGGGCGGCAGACGAATTCGCGATGCAACCGAATTATGTGATCGACTCCGTGGCCGACCTGCCGCAGCTTCTCGGACTGTAGGGGGCATCGATGTGGGAGCGAATGCAGCAGATGTTGCTGCAGCGGGGTATCAACACCTATTTGGAGCTGGCGCTGTGGATCACGCTGGTCTATATCGTGATCGGAGTCGGTTACGCGATGTTTCACATCGAGTTGATCGGCCAGCTCGAGGCGGCGCTGTCCGGCGACTTCACCATCTTTGCCAACATCGCGGCCCTGGTCGTGGCCGTCGTGCTCTGGCCGCTGCTGTTGATCAGCTCGTGGGTCTGCGGGGTGGCCGGGTGTGGAATCTTCTGACGATGACTTTTCGTGCCCGCCGCAGTCTGTATCGACATGACTGAACAACGCATCCACGCGACCACCACCGTCAACGCCCCGATCGAGACCGTGTTCGACGTGCTCGCCGACCCGTCGACGCACCAGGCGATCGACGGCACCGGATGGGTGCGCGAGCCGCTCGACTCCGAACCCCTGACCGAGGTCGGCCAGGTTTTCCGGATGGGCATGCACCACGACAACCACCCAGAGAAGTACTACGAGATGGCCAACCGGGTCGAGGTTCTGGACCGGCCGCGCGCCATCGGTTGGCTGCCGGGCCAGGGTCCCGAGCAGCGGGGCTATCTGATGAACGCCACAGAACTCCAATGGGGCGGATGGCTATGGCGATACGACCTCGACGCAGTGGCCGAAGACCGGACGGCGGTCACGTTGACTTACGACTGGTCGAACGTGGCGCCGCACATGCGCGACATCGAGTTCCCACCGTTCGAACCGCAGCACCTCGACAACTCGCTGAAGAACCTCGCCTCGATCGCCGAGTCGCGCAGCTAGGACTGCAGGGTGCGTACCGCCTCGATGCGGGCGCGGAGTTGATCGGTCGTCGCGGCCGCGACCGCCGGGCCGCCGCAGATCCGGCGCAGCTCCTTGTGGATCCAGCCGTGTGGCTTACCGGTGCGGTGGTGGGCGATGGACACCAGCGTGTTGAGTTCCTTGCGCAGCTCGCGCAGTTGGCCGTGGGTGGAGACCCGCGGCACCTCGCCCGAGGCGGTCTGGCGGGTGAGTTGTTCTTCCTGCCTGCGTCGCAACAGGTCCCGCATCTGGTCGGGGGCGAGCAGGCCGGGGATCCCGAGGTAGTCGGCCTCGTCCTCGCTGCCGACGGCCGCTGCGGTACCGAACGACGAGCCATCGAAGATCACCTGGTCGAGCTCGGCGTCGGCGCCCAACATCTCGAAGCCTTTGTCGCCCTCGCCCGGCTCGTCCTTCGTCTTGTTGGCGTCCTCGAGGGCCGCGTCGTCCCACTCGCCCTGCGACTCGCGGTGCGGCTTGCCGAGCACGTGGTCGCGCTGTGCCTCCATCTCGCTGGCCAGGTCGAGCAGCGCGGGCACCGACGGCAGGAAGATGCTCGCGGTTTCACCGGGGCGCCGGGAGCGGACGTAGCGTCCGATCGCCTGGGCGAAGAACAGCGGGGTCGACGCGGATGTCGCATACACGCCGACGGCGAGTCGCGGCACGTCGACACCCTCGGAGACCATGCGCACCGCGACCAGCCAACGACTCATGCCTGTCGCGTATTCGGCGATGCGGTCGGAGGAGCCGGGGTCGTCGGACAGGACGAGCGTCG
Source organism: Mycobacterium lehmannii (assembly GCF_001499925.1). Lineage (NCBI taxonomy): Bacteria > Bacillati > Actinomycetota > Actinomycetes > Mycobacteriales > Mycobacteriaceae > Mycobacterium > Mycobacterium lehmannii. The sequence continues at coordinate 118,429 of NZ_LQIR01000067.1, read as the reverse complement.
GCGCCTCCCCGGTCAGCGTCGTCAGCACCTTGGCGTACGCGCGGGCGGCTTTCTGGTCCGAGGCGATCACCATCGCGCCCGCGTCGGGCACCCCGCCGTTGCGCAGCTGGGACAGCCGGGTGTCGGCGGCCTGCAGCACCGCCGGAATCCACTCGCCGTTCGGGTCGAGCACCGTGCGCCAGGCCCGTGCGGTCTGCTCGGCGTTGAGCGGTTCGCCGAGACGCGCCGAAAACTCCTCGCCTGCACTGGTGCGCCAGCGCGCTTCCCCGGAGTACGCCATGAACACCACGGGCCGCACCACCCCGTCGGCCAGCGCGTCGGAGTAGCCGTAGATGTGATCGGCCCGCGAGCGCAGCACGCCGGTGCCGTCGGGCTCATAGGTGACGAAGGGGATCGGGCTGTCGTCGCTGCGGAACGGTGTACCGGTCAGCGCCAGCCGGCGGGTGGCGTCGTTGAACGCCTCGCGCATGGCCTCGCCCCAGCTCTTCGCATCGCCGCCATGGTGGATCTCGTCGAAGATGACCAGCGTGCGGTAGTTCTCGGTGCGCACCCGGTGCCGGGTGGGGTGGCTGGCCACCTGGGCGTAGGTCACGACGACGCCGTGGTACTCCGACGAGTGGTGAGCGGCGCTGTTGGAGAACTTCGGGTCCAGCGACAGGCCGAGCCTTGCGGCCGCCAGCGCCCACTGGATCTTGAGATGCTCGGTCGGCACGACGACGGTGACGCGCTCGACGGTGCCGTCGGCCAACAGCTCGCCGGCCACGCGCAGGGCAAACGTCGTCTTACCCGCGCCGGGGGTAGCGACGGCCAGGAAATCACGCGGTTTGGCGCCAAGGTACCGCACCAATGCCCGACGCTGCCAGCCTCGCAAAGCCTGGGTGTCGGGCGCTGTGTCTGCCCGCACCCAAAGACTCCTCACTGATCGGACAGCAGCCTAGCGCAACGGATTACGGCCTCGCATCTCTGCGTGGCGTGTCGCCGGACCGCCGGTGTGTCGAACATGGCCGGCGGCTGCGAACCGCCGCTGCGCGCCGAGGGACAGACGCTGCGTCGCGACCCCGTGGGAACTGCGCACAGCAAACACGGTGCTTGTCCTGGCGCGAGGTGGGTACTCTCCGCCAACCATGTCGCCAACCCCCACTACCCGCAGCGACGACATCGACCCATGCGTCCGTGTCTTCGGTACCCGCGTACACAACTTACGGGGTGTGGACGTCGCCGCCCCGCGCGACGCGCTGGTGGCATTCACCGGCATCTCCGGTTCCGGCAAATCGTCGCTGGCATTCGGCACCATCTACGCCGAGGCGCAGCGCAGGTACTTCGAGTCCGTGTCGCCATACGCGCGGCGCCTGCTGCTGCCGACCGGCGCGCCCAAGGTCGACGACATCACCGGGCTGCCCCCGGCCGTGGCCCTGCAGCAGCGCAGGGGGGCGGCCACCTCACGGTCCACGGTCGGCACCGTCACGACGCTGTCCAACCTCTTGAGGATGCTGTTCTCCCGTGCCGGCACGTACCCGCGCGGCGCCACCGAACGACTCGACTCCGACGCGTTCTCCCCGAACACGGCCGTCGGCGCCTGCCCGAAGTGTCACGGTCTCGGGCGGATCCATGAGGTGACCGAGCAGACGCTCGTGCCGGACCCTTCGTTGACCATCCGCGAGGGTGCCGTCGCGGCGTGGCCGGGCGCCTGGCAGGGCCAGAACCTGCGCGACATCCTCATCACGCTGGGGTTCGACATCGACAAGCCATGGCGGAAATTGCCCAAGCGGCAACGTGAATGGATATTGTTCACCGACGAGCAGCCCACCGTCGAGATCGATCCGAGCCAGCATCCGGTCACGGCGGACTACTACTACAACGGAACCTTCTCCAGCGCCGAACGCCACGTCCGGCACACGCTGGCGAACTCGCAGAGCGCGATGATGCGCCGACGCGTCCTGCAGTTCGTCGACAGCGTCGAATGCGGGGTATGTCGCGGAGCGGGGCTGCGACCCGAGGCGCTGAAGGTCACCTTCGCGGGTCGCACCATCGCCGACTACGTGGCGATGCCGCTGGCCGAACTCGCCGGTGCGCTGTGGCCGACCGCGGCCCGCAAGGACGCCGCCCCGGCGTTCGAGTCGACCGCATCCGGTGAGTTCACCGAGGTCGCCACGATGATCGCCGCCGATCTGGTCGCCCGCATCCAGGTGCTCGTCGACCTCGGCCTCGGCTATCTGACGCTGAACCGCCGCACCCCCACCGTGTCTCCGGGTGAACTGCAGCGGCTGCGGCTGGCCACGCAGCTGCGAGCCGGATTGTTCGGTGTGCTCTACGTGCTGGACGAGCCGTCGGCCGGCCTGCATCCCGCCGATGCGGAGCCGTTGCTCGACGTTCTGGATCGCCTTCGGCGAGCGGGCAATTCGCTGTTCATCGTCGAACACGACATGGATGTCGTGCGCCGGGCCGACTGGATCGTCGACGTCGGCCCCGGTGCGGGCGAGCACGGAGGACGGGTGCTCTACAGCGGACCCGTCTCCGGCCTGAACGACGTCGACGAGTCGATCACCCGCCGATACCTGTTCGGTGACGAGGCGGCCGAACCTCGGACCCCGCGCGAGCCGTCGTCACGACTGCGATTGCGCGGCGTCTGTTTTCACAATCTGCGCGACGTCGATGTCGACCTGCCGCTCGGCGTCTACACCGCGGTCACCGGTGTATCCGGTTCAGGTAAGTCGACGCTCGTCGTCAAGGTTCTCGGCGATGTGGTGAACCGCCATCTGGGCCGCGCCGTGGGGATGGCCGAAAGCGATAGCGACACCGACGATTCCGACGCCGAGATCGTCGACCTCGATCACGACGCCAGCATCGGGGTCATGGCGGAGGGCGTCGATGTGATCGACCGACTGGTCGCCGTCGACCAGCGGCCGATCGGGCGCACCCCGCGTTCGACGCTGGCCACCTACACCGGCCTGTTCGACGCGGTCCGACGGGTGTTCGCCGCGACGCCGGCCGCACGCCGCCGGGGCTGGACGGCGGGCCGGTTCTCGTTCAACGTCGCAGAAGGCCGATGCGAGACCTGCCAGGGGGAGGGCTTCGTATCAGTCGAACTGCTGTTCCTGCCGGGCACCTACGCCACCTGCCCGACGTGCGGGGGCGCCCGCTACAACGAAGCCACGCTGCGGGTGCGCTACCGCGACCACACCATCGCCGACGTCCTCGCCATGACCGTCGACGAGGCCGCACAGTTCCTCGAAGACATCTCAGGTGCATCGCGCAGCCTGACGACGCTGCGTGAGGTCGGGCTGGGATATTTGCGTCTCGGTCAGCCCGCCACCGAACTGTCCGGAGGCGAGGCCCAGCGCATCAAGCTGGCGTCTGAACTGCAGCGGCCCCGTCGCGGCCACACGATCTATGTCCTCGACGAACCGACGACGGGACTGCATCCGGCGGATGTGGATCTCCTCGACGCCCAACTGCATCGCCTCGTCGACGCGGGCAACACGGTGGTGGTGGCCGAACACGATATGCGGATGGTCGCCGGGGCGGATTGGGTGATCGACCTCGGACCGGGCGCGGGCCACGACGGCGGCCGCGTCGTCGCGGCGGGCACACCGCAGAAGGTGAGCCGGGCGAAGGGCAGTCGCACGGCGCCGTATCTGGCCGCGCGGCTGGTCACTCGATGAAGAAGTTGTCGTTGCGGATGAACCACTCCCGGCGTTCCTCGTCGGTCAAGTCGCCCAGCGCGGCGAATCCCTCGAAGTAGTGCTCGCGCGGGGCGCCGGGAGCGAACAGCATCAACAGCGACGTCGGCGCGTCGGCCTCGTTGCGGAAGCCGTGGATGCCGCCGGGCGGCACGTAGAAGAAATCGGTGGGATTGCCGTCGAACCAGTCGGTGCCGTCGTAGAGCCGCACCGTTCCCGACAGTACAAAGAAGGCCTCCGATATCGCGCGGTGAAAGTGGGGTCCCGGCCCGCCGCCGTTCGGTGCGATGTCCACGCGGTACAGCCCGTAGTCGCCCTCGGTGGCTTTCTGGTCGGCGAGGTAGTGGTATTTGACGAGCCCGAACGAGTCGTAGTCTGCCGGCTCGGTGCCACGTCGCACCCAGGCACTGGCCTCCGGTTCGGGCGCGGTGTACCGCGGAGGCGGGTAGGGCGGCACCTGCCGGGGATCGACGAGCGACATGCCAACCCACCCTGCCACGGTCAGACCACCGCCGGCACCGGATACGTGACGCCGGGCAACTCCTCGCAGTTCCGTGTTCGAGCCGCCGGGGTCCCCCATAGTCTGATTCGGAGGTGATGACGTGAGTGCGACCGACCGGCCGCTGCGTGCCGACGCCCTGCGCAATCGCGCCCGCGTGTTGGAGGTCGCCTATGCCGCGTTCGCGACCGACGGCCTCGCGGTGCCGATCGACGAGATCGCCCGACGTGCCGGCGTGGGCGCGGGCACGGTGTACCGCCACTTCCCGGCCAAGGCGGACCTGTACCGCGCGGTCGTCGAGGACCGGATCGACAGCCTCGTCGCCGAGGGCCGGGCCCTGATCGAGGGTGTGTCGCCGGGAGAGGCGCTGTTCGTTTTGCTGAGGTCGCTGGTCCTGCAATGGGGAGCGGCCGATCGGGGCCTGAAGGACGCGATGGCGGGGGAAGGCATCGACCTCGCGGCGGTCATCCCGGAGACCGTGCAGGCCTTCCTCGACTTTCTCGGCGGCCTGCTCGAGGCGGCTCAGGATGCCGGGACCGCCCGGCGCGATGTCGACGTGCTCGACGTGAAGGCGATCCTTGCCGGCTGCTTCGCGATCCAGGACGCCAACCCCGAACAAGCCGAGCGGCTCACCGAGGTGGTGCTGGACGGCCTGCGAGCGGCCTGAACGGGTGCGCATGCGATCTTGCACTCGCCATGCCCGAGTGCTAGAAAGGCAATTGGCACTCGCGACCGGTGAGTGCTAGGTCGGGACGGTGAGGCAACGGGCCGCATCTGCGGAGCACACCCGAGCCGTCCGTCGCGGGCACTGCACCCGACCGCAGACGTGCCATCCCCAATCCGGAGGAACACTTCGCAATGGCCAAGACAATTGCGTATGACGAAGAGGCCCGCCGCGGCCTCGAGCGGGGCCTCAACAGCCTCGCCGACGCGGTAAAGGTGACGTTGGGGCCCAAGGGTCGCAACGTCGTCCTGGAGAAGAAGTGGGGCGCCCCCACGATCACCAACGATGGTGTGTCCATCGCCAAGGAGATCGAGCTGGAGGACCCGTACGAGAAGATCGGCGCTGAGCTGGTCAAGGAAGTCGCCAAGAAGACCGACGACGTCGCCGGCGACGGCACCACCACCGCCACCGTGCTGGCCCAGGCGCTCGTGCGCGAGGGTCTGCGCAACGTCGCGGCCGGCGCCAACCCGCTCGGCCTCAAGCGCGGCATCGAGAAGGCCGTCGAGAAGATCACCGAGACGCTGCTGAAGTCGGCCAAGGAGGTCGAGACCAAGGACCAGATTGCCGCCACCGCTGCGATCTCGGCCGGCGACACCCAGATCGGTGAGCTGATCGCCGAGGCCATGGACAAGGTCGGCAACGAGGGTGTCATCACCGTCGAGGAGAGCAACACCTTCGGCCTGCAGCTCGAGCTCACCGAGGGTATGCGCTTCGACAAGGGCTACATCTCGGGTTACTTCGTGACCGACGCCGAGCGTCAGGAAGCGGTCCTCGAGGATCCGTACATCCTGCTCGTGTCGTCCAAGGTGTCGACCGTCAAGGATCTGCTCCCGCTGCTGGAGAAGGTCATCCAGGCCGGCAAGCCGCTGCTGATCATCGCCGAGGACGTCGAGGGCGAGGCCCTGTCGACCCTGGTGGTCAACAAGATCCGCGGCACCTTCAAGTCCGTCGCCGTCAAGGCCCCGGGCTTCGGTGACCGCCGCAAGGCGATGCTGCAGGACATGGCCATCCTCACCGGTGGTCAGGTCGTCAGCGAAGAGGTCGGCCTCTCACTCGAGACCGCCGACATCTCGCTGCTGGGCCAGGCCCGCAAGGTCGTCGTGACCAAGGACGAGACCACCATCGTCGAGGGCGCCGGTGACTCCGACGCCATCGCCGGCCGGGTGGCCCAGATCCGCGCCGAGATCGAGAACAGCGACAGCGACTACGACCGCGAGAAGCTGCAGGAGCGCCTGGCCAAGCTGGCCGGCGGTGTTGCGGTGATCAAGGCCGGCGCTGCCACCGAGGTCGAGCTCAAGGAGCGTAAGCACCGCATCGAGGACGCCGTCCGCAACGCCAAGGCGGCCGTCGAGGAGGGCATCGTCGCCGGCGGTGGCGTGGCCCTGCTGCAGGCCTCCCCGGCGCTGGACGAGCTCAAGCTGGAGGGCGACGAGTCCACCGGCGCGAACATCGTCCGCGTGGCGCTCGAGGCGCCGCTGAAGCAGATCGCCCTCAACGGCGGCCTGGAGCCCGGCGTGGTGGCCGAGAAGGTCCGCAACTCGGAGAAGGGCGTCGGCCTCAACGCCGCGACCGGCGAGTACGAGGACCTGCTCAAGGCCGGCGTCGCCGACCCGGTCAAGGTGACGCGTTCGGCGCTGCAGAACGCGGCGTCCATCGCGGCGCTGTTCCTGACCACCGAGGCTGTCGTCGCCGACAAGCCGGAGAAGGCGGCCGCTGGCCCGGCCGACCCGACCGGCGGCATGGGCGGCATGGACTTCTAAGTCCCGGTTCTCACGGAAAAGCCCGGCTCCTCGCAAGGGGCCGGGCTTTTTCACGTCCACTGGTAGCGCCGAACGTGGGTTACCCGCACGCGTTTGCGCGCGGACCGTGACACACGCCCACACTCGGCGGGGGTTACTCCTTGAGCGGCACGCAGTCGTGCAGGCAGTCCGGGCTCGTCGACGGCGACTCCGCGGTGGCCTTGCGATGCAGTACCGCGCGCGACGGTTGGACCGACAACGACTCGCCCGCCTGGTGCGCCTCACCGTCGACGATCAACGAGTACCCACCGGCCTCACTCGGCGGCCACACGATGGTGACGTCGCCGTGGCGGGCGGTGTTCTCCCGCGTGTGCCGACCGACGGTCCCGACGTCGAGTCGGCCGTCGCGCAACACGGGTTCGACGGCGACGGTGTGGGCGCGGTAGTCGTCGCCGACGGAGATCAGATAGGCGAAGCCGAAGTCTGCCAGCACGTCGGTCAACCGGTCGAGATCCACCTTGACGCTCATAGGGCGAGGATACGTCCGCGCAGCGGCGCGTTAGGTTCTTGTATGCCCTTGCCGCCGCCATCGTCTACCACCACCGCCGTCGTCACCGGAGCATCGGCGGGCATCGGCGCCGACATCGCCCGCGAACTCGCCGCGCGCGGTCACGGCGTCACGCTCGTCGCTCGTCGCGAAGACCGGCTGCGCGATCTGGCGGCCGAACTCGGCGGCAACGTCCGCGCCGAGACCATCGCGTGCGACGTCGCCGACCCGGCGGCCCGCGCCGCGCTGTTCGACCAGATCGCCGAGCGCGGCCTCACCGTCGACATGCTTGTCAACAACGCCGGGATCGGCACGATCGGATCGGTGACGAAATCGCCTGTGGCCGATGAGATTGCGCAGGTTCGCGTCAACGTCGAAGCCGTCATCGACCTCACCACCCGCGCGGTCCAGCAGATGGTGCCGCGTGGCCGCGGTGCGATCCTCAACGTCGGGTCCACCGCGGGCTACCACCCGTTTCCCCGCCAGTCCGGCTACGCGGGAACCAAGGCGTTCGTCAAGACCTACACCGAGGGCGTGCGGGCCGAACTGGCCGGCACCGGCGTCACCGTCGCGATGCTGGCTCCAGGGCCGGTGCGCACCGAGTTCCTCCAGGCGGCGGGCATGGACGAACGCAAGTTCGCCGCGGCATTCCCCAAGTTCATGTGGGTGCCGTCGCGGGAGGTGGCCAGAATCGGTGTCGACGCGCTCGAACACGACCGCGGCACGGTAATCGCAGGACGCCAGAATGTGCTGAGTACCCGCCTGCTGCAAGCGCTTCCGCGGGCTCTTCTGCTCTGGACGCTGCGCAGGCAGCATCCCGGGCTGCGTCGCGACCGCTCAGCGGTCTGACAGCGGCCAGCGCCGCATCCAACCCTCGACCGGCAAGGCCATGCCGTTGCACAGCGTGCAGATGGTGCGATACCAGCCGACTGCGACCAGCAGCTCCATCCGCTGCTCGTCATCGAACTCGTCGCCCAGGGCGTGCCACGTGTGATCCGACCATGTGCCGGTTCTCTCGACCTCGTCCACGGCGGCGATCAGTGCCCGCTCGAAATCGCTGAAGCCGGGATCGTCGTCGAGAACCAGCGCGTCACATTCGCGTTCGCTGACCCCGGCGATGGGACCCCAGAACGCGGCCTGGCCGCCCCATTCGTACTCGCACCGCAGCAATGCGCAGATCCGCAGGATCGCGATCGTGCGCAACCGCGGCGGCAGACGCGCGTCGACGTAGAGCGACTCGCCCAGTTTGCGAAGCCGCGCAGCCAGATTCGGGTGCCTCTGCAGGCAGCGCACCAGCAGCAGCGGCTCGTACGTGCGGTCGGGGTGTCCCCAGCCGTTGATGCCTGCGGCGTCGTCCTCGCTCCACGGGGGAGCCAGCGGCGCGACCCTGCTCACGCAGTGGGCGCGGGTCGGCGGCCGCGGATCAGCGCGCCCGGACGCGCGACGGTGGGAGTGCCGTTCTCGGCGATGATCTCGCCGGACACGACGGTCGCGACGTATCCCTCGGCGCTCTGGTCCAGGCGCCGGCCGCCGGCGGGAAGGTCATAGGCGATCACCGGTCGGTGTAGGCGCAGCCCGTCGTGGTCGATGACGTTGAGGTCGGCCTTGTATCCGACGGCGATCCGGCCGCGGTCGGCCAGGCCGGCAACCCGGGCGGGCACCGACGTCAGTTCGCGCACCGCCTCGGCCACCGACAGCCGACCCGCGGCGCGGTCCCGTGACCAGTGCGTCAGCATGTACGTGGGAAAGCTTGCGTCGCAGATCATTCCGTAGTGGGCCCCACCGTCGCCGAGTCCGAGCACCACGTCGTCGCGACGGATCAGGTCCGCGACCGTGTCGAGGGTGCCGTCGCGGAAGTTGGCCAGGGTCACCAGAAGAATGGCGTGACCGTCGTCGTCGAGCAGCCGGTCGTAGGCCTCCTCGAGCGGGCTGACGCCGCGGGCACGGGCGCGGCTCGCGATGCTCTCGGACCGCGGAGGTTCGTAGTCCGGTGGGTCGCCGAGCGGGAACATCCATTCGAACGCCTGCGCCGCGAACATCAGCGGATGGCCCTCGCCGACCGGCTGGTCCGACAGGATTCGTTGTCGCACTTCGGGTTTGCGCATCTCGGCAACGCGTTCGGCCAGCGGCAGGGAGGCCAGTTCCTGATAGCTGGGGTACATCACGAACGGGTTGCCCGACAACTCGAGGCCGAGCACCAGCCCGATGGGCCGCGGGAAGATCTGCGCGGTGATCTCGCCGCCGTCGATGTTGGCCTTCTCGACCATCGTCAGCGCGTCGAGGAAGAATGGGTCGCCGGCGTTGCCGATCGCCAAGGTGAACGTCACGGGCAGGCCGACCTCGGCGGCGACCTCGAACACCGTTCGCAGCACGGGCTCGTAGTCGCCGGCCACCAGGTCGGGCACGAACTGGATCAGCCCGCCGCCGGCGTCGTCGACTCCGCGGGCGATCGCCTCGATCTCGGCGCGGTCGGCGTCGTAACTGGGGATCGGTCGCCCGCTCTCGGTTTTGTGCAACGTGAACCGCGACGACGCGAAGCCCAGCGCGCCGGCCTGTACGGCTTCGGCGGCGAGTTTGCGCATCATCGCCAGGTCCTCGGCGGTGGCCGGTTCGCGGTCGACACCGCGCTGCCCCATCACGTACACCCGCAGCGGCGAGTGGGGCAGCAGCGCCGCCACATCAATGTCCCGGCGCCGCTCCTCGAGCGCGTCGAGGAACTCCGGGAACGTCTCCCAGTGCCACGGCAACCCGTCGACCATCACCACACCGGGGATGTCCTCGACCCCGGCCATCACGTCGACGAGGACGTCGTGGTCCTCCGGCCGGCACGGCGCGAACCCCACCCCGCAGTTGCCCATCACCACGGTGGTCACACCGTGCGCCGACGACGGCGTCAGGCGGTCCGACCAGATCGCCTGGCCGTCGTAGTGGGTGTGCAGGTCCACGAACCCGGGGGTGACCAGGAGGCCCGTCGCGTCGATCTCCCGCGCGCCGGGCTCATCGACTCTTCCGACGGCCGCTATGACTCCTGCCGAAACCGCCACGTCACCGACGTAGGGTTGCCCGCCGAGGCCGTCGACGATGGTGCCGCCTCTGATGACGAGTTCGTATGTCATACGTCGAATCTACGATGGGCCGGTGATCGACCACTTCGGAATCAACTGCGCGGACTTCCAAAGGTCGCAGGCGTTCTACGACACGGTCCTGGGCGTGCTCGGCTACATCCGCCAACTCGACTATCAGGTTGCCATCGGTTACGGCAGGGACGGTAAGCCCGACTTCTGGATCGCGGACATGAACGCCGGCGACGCGGCGGGTCCCAACCGCGAGGTGCACTTCGCGTTCGAGGCCGCCGACACCGATGCCGTGCAGGCGTTCTACGACGCCGCGATCCAGGCCGGCGCGGAGTCGCTGCACGCCCCGCGGCTGTGGCCCGAGTACCACCCCGGTTACTACGGCGCCTTCGTGCGCGATCCCGACGGCAACAACATCGAGGCCGTCTTTCACGGGGCGCGACCACCGGACTGACGTATACCGTCGAGGCCATGGCTGACTCAGACGTGGCAGTGGCCCGCGAAATTCTGCGCGATGCGTTCACCCGGCTCAGCGAGCACGTGGAGAACCTCACCGACGGGCTGACCGACGAGACCGCGTTCTTCCGTCCCACGCCGACCGCCAACAGCATCGCGTGGCTGGTGTGGCACAGCGCCCGTCAGCAGGACGTCCAGCTCGCCGACCTTGCGGGCACCGAGCAGGTCTGGTTGCGCGACGGGTGGGTCGACCGGTTCGGGCTCGACCTGCCCCGCGAAGACATGGGTTACGGGCACAGCCCCGAGGAGGTGGGCCGCGTCCGCGCTCCTGCGGATCTGCTCGCCGGCTACGCGCACGCCGTGCACAAGGCAACGCTGGAGTACATCGCGTCGGTCACCGCAGAGGAACTGAGCCGCGTCGTCGACGAGAACTGGGATCCACCGGTGACGGCGAGCGTGCGGCTGGTGAGCATCATCGACGACGGCGCGCAACACCTCGGCCAGGCGGCCTACATCCGCGGAATCACGTGACCCGATGGTGGCCGGCGCTCGCGCTGGTGGTGATGCTGCTGCTCGGCTGGGCGGTCGGCAAATCCTCGACGCCGGTCGACGACTGGTTCCAGGGTTTCGGCGACACCCCGGTGCGGCGCCTGGCCGTAATCGCCGATGCCCGCGTGTCGCTCGCCCTGGCTGTCGTGGTGTTGGCCGGCGCGTGCCTGCAACGGCGTTGGTGGCTGGCACTGATGACGGTCGTCGCGCCGGTGGCAGGAATCGCGGCCGTGCGGGTGCTCAAACCGATCTTCGACCGCCAGAAGGGAGGTGGGCTCGCCTATCCGAGCGGACATCTCACCGCGACCACCATCGTGTGGGGGCTGGCCATCCTCGCGGCCGGTGCGGCGTGGTGGGTTGTGGTGACCGCGGTTCTCGCCGTGGCGTCGGCGATGCTCGGAGTCGCCGCGACCTTCCACTACTTCACCGACGTGGCGGGCGGCGTGCTGTTCGGTTCGGCGGTCGTGTGGGCCGCCGCGGTCATCGCCCGGCGCGACCTCAGCGGGGATCGCGATTCCCCGGCGGCCTCGGCTGGCTAACTCGACGCGGTGCAACAATGGCTGATGGCGTTGTCCGATAAACCTCTGGGCTTGCGCGAGCGAAAGAAACTGCGAACCCGCGCGACGATCCGGCGGGAAGCCTTTCGCCTGATTCAGGAGCGGGGCTACCAGGCCACCACCGTCGAGCAGATCTCCGCTGCCGCGGACATCTCACCGCGCACCTTCTCCCGGTATTTCCCGACCAAAGAGGCGGTGCTGATCTCCGACGATCACATCCCGCCGATCATCGAGGCGTTCGTCGCCGCGCCCGCGGACATGTCGGTCATCGACGCCTACCGGCACGCCGTCGAGACCACGTTCAATTCGCTGACCCCCGAGCAGCGCGAGGAGGCCATGATCGGGCAGCGGCTGATGTACACCGTGCCCGAGGTGGCCGGCCTGCTCTATGCCGAATATGTCCGGCTGATCGGCCTGATCGAAGACGCGCTGACGCAACGTCCCGGCGCGCCGACTGACCCCCGCGAGCGGCGCGTGTTGGCAGGGGCGATCGTCGGGGTGCTGGTCGGCGCCTCGCACGGCACCCCGCTGCCCGGCGACCCGATCTCGGAAAGCCTGCAGGTGCTCGACCGGCTCATCAAGTAGGCGCCGACGAACTTGACACGTGTCAACCCTGCTGCGATCTAGATCACATGCGACCGCTAGCATGGGGTCATGACTGCGACGTCCGACGTTGAGCTGCCCGATACCAGCACCATCCGCAATCCCGCGACCGGAGCCGTCGCGGGCACCGTGCGATGGACCGACCCCGCCGACGTGCCGCGCATCGCGGCCGGCCTGCGCCAGGCCCAGCGTCAGTGGGAGGCCCGCGGCGCCAAGGGCCGGGCCAAGGTGCTGGCCCGCTACGCCGTATGGCTCGGCGACCACCGCGACGAAATCGAGTCGCTGCTGATCAAGGAGACCGGCAAGTCGGCCGTCGACGCGGCACAGGAGGTGCCGCTGCTGATCATGATCGCGTCGTACTACGTCAAGACCATGGAGAAGGCGCTGGCGCCCGAGAAGCGTCCTGCGCCGCTGCCGTTCCTGTCGATCAAGAAGATCGAGGTGCACTACCGGCCCCGTCCCGTCGTCGGCATCATCGCGCCGTGGAACTACCCGGTGGCCAACGCGTTGATGGACGCCATCGGTGCGCTGGCGGCGGGCTGCGCGGTGTTGCTCAAGCCGTCGGAGCGCACACCGCTGACGGCCGAGCTGCTGCTGCGCGGCTGGCTGGACTCGGGCGCACCGGAGGTGCTGGCGCTGGCCCAGGGCGCCCGCGAGGTGTCCGAGGCCGTCATCGACAACGCCGACTTCATTCAGTTCACCGGCTCCAGCGCGACGGGTGCGAAGGTCATGGAGCGCGCCGCTCGCCGGCTCACCCCGGTCAGCCTCGAACTCGGCGGCAAGGACCCGATGATCGTGCTCGAGGACGCCGACATCGACCTCGCCGCGCACGCCGCGGTGTGGGGTGCCTTCTTCAACGCCGGGCAGACGTGCGTATCGGTGGAGCGGGTCTACGTGCTCGAATCGGTCTACGACAAGTTCGTCGACGCGGTTGTGCGCGACGTCGAAAAGCTCAAGATGGGCGCAGGCGAGGGCTTCGACTTCGGCTCGCTGATCGACGAGACTCAGGTGGCCGTCACCGCCCGCCACGTCGACGACGCGCTTGCCAAGGGTGCGCGGGCGCTGACCGGCGGTAAGCGCCCCGAAAGCGAGGGCAACTTCTATCCGCCCACCGTCCTCGTCGACGTCGACCACTCGATGCTCTGCATGACGGAGGAGACGTTCGGGCCGACACTGCCGATCATGAAGGTCGCCAGCGTGGACGAGGCGATCCGGCTGGCCAACGACAGCCCGTACGGGTTGAGTGCCGCGGTGTTCTCCAAGGACATCGAGCGGGCCAACGACGTTGCGGTCGAACTGGATTGCGGCGCGGTCAACATCAACGACGTGATCTCGAACCTGATGTGCACGACCGCTCCGATGGGCGGCTGGAAGACCTCGGGTCTTGGCGCGCGGTTCGGCGGGGCGGACGGCTTGCGCAAGTACTGCCGCCAGGAAGTGGTGGTCGCGCCGCGCACCAACGTCGGCGCAGGCGGCAACTACTACAACAACTCGCCCAAGGCGCTGAAGCGGATGAACACGTTGATGACGAAGCTGGCGCTGATCACCCCGAAGCGGGCCGCCAAGTAGCGACGTCCTCGCCGTCGCGTCGAGACTACGGTTTCTGAGGCGGTTACTCGCGGTTCGTGTCAGAAACCGCGGTTTCGGGTAGGAGGATGCGCGTGCGCGTGGTGGTGACGGTCTTCTTGTGGCTCGTCACGACGGCGCTGCTGGCCGTCGCCGTCCCCACCATGTGGGCGCAGCGCAACGTGGTCGACGAGGGCGGATACTCCGCGTTGGCCCAGTCGGCAGCCGAGGACCCGCAACTGCAGAAGGCGATGGCGGGGGTGCTTGCCACCGAAGTCGCGTCGTACATGGGCGACAACGGTTACGACGTCGACAGCACCGTCATCAGCGGGGTGGCCTCGGCCTACACGGCGAACCCGACGTTCCCCGAACAGTTCGCCCTGGCCAACACCGTCGGTCACCGCTGGATGTTCACCGACGCGGCCCAGCAGGTCGAGGGCACCGACGAGTGGATCCTCGACCTCGGCCCGATGCTCGCCGACGAGTCGTTCCGCAAAACGCTGGGTAACGTCGGCGTCGCCACCCCCGAGTCGCTTCCGGTCTCCGTATCGATCACCGACTCCTGGCGGCCCGGCCAACTCAAACGGGTGTCGACGTGGGGGCCGTGGGTCAGCATCGGCGCGAGCATCCTCACCGGGGTGTTCGCCCTGTTGACGCTTGCTGCGGCTCGCAGTCGCGGCAGAGCCCTTGCCGCCCTTGGTGTTTCCGCGCTCATCGTCGGTGCGGCCGGATGGGCGGGCCTGGAGGTGGCGCGCCGCTCCGTCAACGACGCGTTGAACCGGCTGTCGGGGGACATCCGAGTGGTCGCCGACGTGATGGTGACCCACGCCGAGGACAGCCTGCACCACTGGCTGAACCTCGCACTGGCCGCAGGCGGAGTGCTGGTGCTGTTCGGCGTGCTCGTGGCGATGCTCGGCGGGTTGCGGCGACGCGACGTTTAGCCAACCTCGGTATTGCTACCGTGAAACCCATGCCGTTCGTCACCGACATCGTGGGCCCGCAGCGGCCCGTCGAGACGTGGCCACCGCTGGTGGCGGGCGCACTGCGGCGGACCAGCACCATCGACACCCATCCCGACGGCGCTGCGGATTCCGATGTGGACCTGAGGGCGCGTGACGTCGTCGTCCGGCGCGGTGCGGTGGAGGTGCTCGACGAGATCGCCGTGCGCGCCCGTTTGGCCGACCGGGTCATCGAGACGATCGAGGCGGTCGCGGGGGGCGACGAACGGCTCGGTCGCCTCGTCGGTAAGCGGGTAGGTCCCGGATTCCGCTCCACGGTAGGGGAACTGCTGCCCACGGAGATCCCTGGCTCGACCCTGCTGCACCTGCTGCTCGACGACTGGGTCGGTGCGGCGCTGGTCTCCGGTTACGCGCTGCAGTACGCGACGATCGTCGCGGGTACCGAGGAGAAGTTGCCGCCCGGCACCGCCGATCGCATGGCCGGTATCTGCGCGGGTTTCGCACCTGAGGCGTCGCTCGTGGGATACGCGCGACGCCTCGGCACCATCCCCTCGGTGCACGGACCGCAGGCCCCGCCGATCGACATCGACGGTGTGCACGCCGTCGAAACCCTTGGTGCACACGGCATGCGGCGATTACGGCGACTCGACCTGCACCCGCCGGAACAGGGTGTGGCACGCTACTCGGCCCGCTTTGATGCGCACTTCCGTGACTCCCATGTCGACGGCGACGGGGTCGAGACGATCGTGCACGAGTACACGCTCGCCGGCGCGGTCGACGTCGCGACGCGGACGATCACCGCGATCAGCGCGGACGTGCGTGTGCTGCCGTGGCAGGAATGCCCGGGCGCCATCGGCAGTGCGCAACGTGTGCAGGGGATGAGGCTCGCCGAGCTTCGCGACCGCGTCCGGCGAGAGTTCGTCGGCACCAGCACGTGCACGCATCTCAACGACACCCTGCGTGCGATCGCCGATCTCGACGCGCTCTTCGAGCTGCGTTCAGGGCTCGATGACGTGTGACGGGTCGGGGCGCTTCTCCGGCGGCGCCTGGCTGTAGTCGCCCCATGGACCGTCGCGGTGCTCGACGGCGGCCCGAACCCCCTGCGCGGCAGCGGTTTCGATAAAGGACAGCGCATCGGGGGTGTTGCGCATCAGCCCGTCGAGGATGCCGCCGAGGGTTTGGGTCGAGGCCAAACCCATGTTCTCGTAAGCCTGGTTGACGATCAGCTTCTGCGCCTGAAGCTGCGACAGCGGGATCGCGGCCAGCCTGCCTGCGACCTCTTTGACACGGGCCTCGAGGTTCTCAAACGGCACCGACTCGTTGATGAGTTCGACTGCGGCAGCTTCCTTTCCGGTCAGCGGCTCGCCGGTCAACGAGTGCCACTTCACCTTCGCCAGGCTCAGCCGGTACAGCCACATGCCGGTGAGGTAGGCACCCCACATGCGGGCGTAAGGAGTGCCGATCACCGCGTCGTCGCTGGCAATCACGATGTCGGCGCACAGCGCGTAGTCGCTCGCGCCGCCCACACACCAGCCGTGCACCTGGGCGATCACCGGCTTGGACGCCCGCCAGATCGCCATGAACTTCTGCGTGGGACCGGTTTCGCGCGCGCTGACCATGGCGAAGTCCTTGCCGGGGTCCCAACGGCCGTCGGTGTTCATCGCATCGCCCCAGTGTGCAAAACCACCGCCGAAGTCGTAGCCGCCGGAGAACGCGCGGCCGGCGCCACGCAGCACGATCACCTTGACGGCGGGATCACGCTCGGCCGCACCGATGGCCTTCTCGATCTCGTCGGGCATCGGCGGGACGATGGTGTTGAGGTGGTCGGGACGGTTGAGGGTGATGGTGGCGATGGGTGGCTCGGCGGCATAGAGCAAGGTCTCGAACTGCGGCCCGGATTCTGGCGGCGTCATGGCCCAAGTTTGGCAGAGAAGGCGCCGGCGCCGATTCTCGCGCTGAGCCGGTTCGCGCTTGATGGTGCACCCGCTCGCAACGCCGATTTAGGCTTGCCTCGCCTCTGACCAGCCAGAAGTGCTATGTTCAGCCTCTCCTAACTTCGAGGTGCTAATGAACCGGTATCTTGCCTGGGCAACCCCCATCGCCGTCGTCGGCCTGATCCTGTCCGGATGCTCGAATGAGAGCTCGTCTTCCGGCAGCGAGACGACGTCGGCCACTGGAACCGCGACCGAGACGACGAGCGCCGCTCCCGCAGTCGATCCCGCGGTACTCGACAAAGCGGCCGCCGACTACAAGGCCTACGCGCAGAGCAACATCGACGAACTTCAGCGCGTGGTCAAGGTCTTCACCGATGCCGTGCGCGCCGGAGACCTCAAGGCCGCCCAGGACGCGTACGCGCCGTCTCGCGCCCCGTGGGAACGCATCGAGCCGATTGCCGCCCTGGTCGAGGAGATCGACGGCAAGATCGACGCCCGTGTGGACGATTTCGCGGGCGTTGACGACCCGAAGTTCACCGGTTGGCACCGCCTGGAATACCTGCTGTTCGAGCAGAACACCACCGAGGGCGGTGCGCCGTTCGCCGACCAACTCGACAAGGACGTCGCCGACCTGAAGGCGCAGTTCCCGTCGCTCGAGGTGAAGCCGATCGACGTGTCCACCGGCGCGGCGGAGCTGGTCGAAGAGGTGTCCGAGGGCAAGATCACCGGCGAGGAGGACCGCTACTCCAAGACCGACCTGTGGGACTTCGACGCCAACATGCAGGGCTCGCGCGACGCCGTCAACACGTTGAGCGCCGCTCTGGTACAAGCCGATCCGGCTCTGCTGGGCAAGATCGAAGCGGGGCTCAACTCCGTGTTCGACACGATGCGGCCGTTGCGCCGCGGTGACGGCTGGGTGTTGTTCTGCACCGAGAACGACCCCTACCCGTCGCCGCGCTGCCCCGAGGTCACCGTGACACCGGACGTCATCGACAAGCTCAAGGCCGAACTCGCCGGGTTGTCGGAGAACCTGTCGCAGGTGTCGGGAGTGCTGAAACTGAAGTGAGCGAAGGCCGCTCGGGGCTGTCGCGCCGGGGCTTCATCACCGGCGCGCTGGGCACGGGTGCCGCGGTGGGGGCCGGTGCCGCCCTCGCCGGATGCTCGAAGGATGATGCCGCTCCGCCTGCTGCCGCGGGGACGCTCGTCCCGTTCGAGGGCGCCCACCAGACCGGCATCACCGCGCTGCCCATCCCCGAACAGGGATTGATCGCCTCGTTCAACGTGCTGTCGAAGGATCGCGACGGCCTCAAGCGCGCACTCCGGGAACTCACCGAAGAGATCCGCGGGCTGATGGCGGGCAAGCCGCCCGAGGTGCGCGACCCGGAATACCCGCCCGTCGACTCGGGCATCCTCGGCGAGCAGCCTCCGGCGGACAACTTGTCGGTGGTGGTCGGTGTGGGCGCGTCGCTGTTCGACGACCGGTTCGGGCTCGCGGACCGCAAGCCCAAGGAACTGGTCACGATGCCGTTTCTGGCCAACGACCGGCTGGATCCCAAACTGTCGCACGGTGATCTGTCGATCGTGATCGAGGCCGGGCACAACGACACGGTCATCTTCGCGCTGCGTCAGCTGATGCGCCGCACGCGCAGCGATCTGGTGATGCGGTGGATGGTCGACGGATACGCCAGGGGCATCGGCGCCGGGCAGGCCTCAGAAGCGGCGACTCCTCGAAACCTGTTGGGCTTCAAGGATGGGACGGCCAACCTCGATGTCGACGACGGCGCCGTGATGGACCGCCACGTCTGGGTCGGCCCGCAGGACGGTGAACCGGAGTGGGCGGTCGGCGGTTCCTATCAGGCGATCCGCATCATCCGCATGTTCGTCGAGTTCTGGGACCGCACCCAACTCGTCGAGCAGGAGGCGCTGATCGGGCGCAGCAAGGTCAGCGGCGCGCCGCTCGGGCTCAGCGGTGAGTTCACCGACCCCGATTACCCAGAAGACCCAGACGGCAAGCGAATTCCGCTCACGGCCCACATCCGGTTGGCCAACCCGCGAACGCCGGAGACAGACGAGAACCTGATCCTGCGGCGGGGCTTCAACTACTCCCGGGGTTTCGACGGCGCGGGCCGACTGGACCAGGGTTTGGCCTTCATCGCCTATCAGCGCAGCCTGGAGAAGGGGTTCCTGACGGTGCAGCGCCGCCTGGCAGGGGAACCGCTCGAGGAGTACATCCTGCCGGTCGGCGGCGGCTTCTTCTTCATCTTGCCGGGCGTCACCGGTCCCGACCGGTTCCTCGGCGATCAGCTGTTCAGCTGAGCATCGACCACAGGAACTCGTAGATCAGCGCCGACCGGAATGCGGTCTGGGCGTTATCGGCCGCGCCGGCGTGTCCGCCCTCGATGTTCTCGTAGTAGTGGACCGGATGGCCCGCATCCTCGAGGGCCGCGGTCATCTTGCGCGCGTGGCCCGGATGTACGCGGTCGTCGCGCGTCGACGTGGTGATGAGAACGGGCGGGTACCGGCGATCCGCCGAGATATTCTGGTATGGCGAGTATTTCGAGATGAACGCCCAATCGTCGGGATCGTCGGGATCCCCGTACTCGGCCATCCAGGAGGCCCCTGCGAGCAGCAGGTGGAACCGTCGCATGTCCAATAACGGCACACTGCACACCAGCGCGCCGAACAGTTCCGGGTAGCGTGTCAGCATTACGCCCATCAACAGGCCGCCGTTGCTTCCGCCCTGCGCACCGAGCTGCTCGACTGTGGTGATACCACGCGCCACGAGATCGCGTGCCACAGCGGCGAAGTCCTCGTAGACGAGATGCCGGTTCTCACGCATCGCCTGTGTGTGCCACGTCGGCCCGTACTCCCCTCCACCGCGAATGTTCGCCAACACGTACGTGCCACCCCGGCTCAACCACAACCGGCCC
Source organism: Mycobacterium lehmannii (assembly GCF_001499925.1). Taxonomy (NCBI): domain Bacteria; kingdom Bacillati; phylum Actinomycetota; class Actinomycetes; order Mycobacteriales; family Mycobacteriaceae; genus Mycobacterium; species Mycobacterium lehmannii. The sequence goes on along the minus strand of NZ_LQIR01000067.1, from coordinate 98,612 downwards.
AACACACCGGCGTAGCTTGGCGTGTTGGCCACCTCGAAGCCGCCGTATCCGCCCAACAGCGTGGGGCTCGGCGCATGATTGTGGCGATGCCCCACAACGAAATACGGGATCGTGGTGCCGTCATCAGACGCCACAAAGAACTGCTCGACCTCAAGGTCGGCGGCGTCGAAGAACGACGGCGCGCGTTTGACCTCTGCGACGGCGTCACCGGCCACGCCCCATAACAGCCGCGACGGGGTGTCGAAACCGCTGGAGTCGACGAAGATCTCGTCGCCGTATTCGTCGGCGTCGACCAATACCGTATTGGTGTTCGGCGGGATCCCTGCAATCTCGGCTCGCCGCCATGCTCCCGGTGTCACGACCTCGACGTGGCTGATCACATCGACGAGCGTGACGAGGATCAGGCGTTCACGTGTCCACGCGTAGTCGTCCAGGCTGGAGTGCTCGTCGGGTTCGAACACCTCGTGCAGATCCCGCGCGCCATCCAGATATTCGACGTAGTTCGCGGCAAGCAGGGAACCGGCGCGATACGTCGTCGACCCGACTGTCCACTCCGCGCGCGGCCGGATCAACAGCCACTCGCGGTGCACGGAGATCCCGGCGTCGGTTGGCACGTCGATGGGTATCAGCGTTTCGCCGCGCAACTCGTAACGCTCGCGGTTGAAGAAGTCGAACGCCCGCGTGATCAGCAACCGTTCGAATCCCGGTGTCGCGTCGTAGCCGCATCCCACGCTGACGTCGGCGATCTCACCCTCGAACAGGGTCTGCGCATCGGCGAGCGGTTGCCCGCGCCGCCAGCGCTTCACGATCCGGGGGTAGCCGGAGTCGGTCAACGAACCCGGTCCGAAGTCGGTGCCGACCAGCACGGTATCGCGGTCCTGCCACGTGACGCTCGACTTGGCCTCGGGAAGCGCGAAACCGTCCGCGACGAACTGCCGTGCGGCCATGTCGAATTCGCGAACGACGGTGGCGTCGGCGCCGCCGCGGGACAGTTCGACGAGCGCGAGGGAGAAGTCCGGTTCGAGCACGTCGGCGCCGGCCCACACCCAGTTCTCGTCGTCTTGGTCGGCGAGCGCGTCGACGTCGATCAGGACGTCCCACTCCGGCTGCTCGCTGCGGTAGCTGTCCAGCGTCGTGCGCCGCCACAGACCCCGCGGGTGGTCCGCGTCGCGCCAGAAGTTGTACAGGTGATCACCGCGCCTACGGACGTAGGGGATGCGGGCGTCGGTGTCGAGTACCTCCAGCGCCTCGCGCCGCATCTGCTCGAACCTCTCACCGCCGAAGCGCGCGACCGTCGGCTCGTTGTGCTTGCGCACCCAGTCCAACGCATCATCACCGGTGATGTCCTCGAGCCACAGATACGGGTCCTCATCCACGCGACCCATTGTCGCGGTCCGGCGCCCGACCGGTTCAGCCGGTGTTGCCGTGCCGGGTATGACGCCGTTTTCCGGCTCGCTTTGCGGCAGAGTTAATTTTCTGCCGGAATGCCCCGCGCCAGCGCCCATGGTGAGTGATCATGACGTGGTCACCTTTCGTCTTGCCGAAGGAGGTCGTCATGGCCGACCCACAGATCGTCGACACCGACGAGGCTCGAGAAGAAGAGGTTCAGCAGGAAATCGACCTGCTGCCATCCTGATGACTGACGACTCATCGACGGCTCGACACGTCGGTGAGATCGAAGAACTCGGCTACACCGTCGTCAGGGGAGTCCTCGACGACGCCGCGGTCGACGGCTACCTGAGCGATACGCGTCGGCTCGAGCGCGAACTGCCGACGGTGATCGCCAACTCGAACACCGTCGTCAAAGGCTTTCCCCGCCCGGGACAGAAGCCGCTCAACGGCGCCGATCACGACTGGGTGCGGATCGACAACCTGTTGCTACACGGCGCCCGATACGAGGCGCTCCCGACCAACCCACGGTTGTTGCCGATCATCGAGGGTGTGCTCGGTCGGGACTGTCTGCTGTCCTGGTTCATGACGAGCAACCAGCTGCCAGGAGCGGTCGAGCAGCGGTTGCACTGCGACGACGAGATGTATCCGATTCCGCGGCCTCACCAACCGCTGCTCTGCAACGCGCTGATCGCGCTCTGCGACTTCACCGATGAGAACGGCGCGACCCGCGTTGTGCCGGGCACCCACCGGCTGGCAGCGATGCCCTCGGAGCCCTATCCACCGAGCACGCCGGTGGAGATGGCCGCCGGTGACGCGCTGGTGTGGAACGGCGGCCTGTGGCATACGGCCGGCGCCAACCGGACGAACAAGCCGCGTCCCGCCCTCACCGTCAACTACTGCGCGGGGTTCCTTCGCCAACAGATCAACCAGCAGCTGAGCATTCCTCGCGAGTTGGTGCGACGGCTGGATCCACGACTCCGCGAACTGATCGGCTACGGCTTGTTTGCGGGGAAAATGGGCCGGATCGATTGGCGCCCGCCGGCCGACTACCTGGGATCTGAGGAGCATCCGTTCCTCGACTCGGTTCGCGACCGTCTGGAGCGGCCGCTCACGATCTGAGGGCCGGCTGTTCGGGCAGCCGCAAGGCGATGATCAGCGCGACGGCCGTGATGGCGGCGGCGACCGCGATGGTCGCCTGCGCGCCTGTCGAGAGTGCCGTCGCAAGCGCGGACGTGTCGGCCGAGGGCGTCAGTCGCGAGTGCGACGGCACCGCCGCGTCCAGCGCCGACCGGCCGGCCACACCGCTGAAGACGGCCGTGAGAATCCCCGCGCCAAGCGCGCCGGCCAGAAGCCGCAGCGCGCTCTGAACCCCACCGGCAACCGCTGAGTCCTGTTCCGGCACTTCGTAATACGATATATTCACCAGTCGCGCGTATGCGACACCCCAGGCCACGCCGTAGGCGACCAGCACCGCTCCCACGGCGGCCAGCGGCATCTGCGAGGAGAGCAGGGCGATCAGGCCGAGCAACAGAAGCGGCAAAGCCGCAAGGGCGTATCGGGCCACCGTGCGGTCATCGAGTCGCCGGGCAAGCGCAGCCGCGGCCGGGCCGCTGAGCACCGCGCCCGCGCCGTAGCAGGCCAGCACGACGCCCACACCCAATTGGCCCACGCCGAGGACGAACCCCAAGACCAGTGGTAGGGCCAGCTGGAATCCGGTGTCGCCGATGGACATGAACGCGGAACTGAACGTGGCCAGGCGAAAAGACCGGTACCGGAACAGGTGTGGCGGGGCAATGGGTTCCCGTCGCCGACGGATCCGCCTGCGCTGCACCGCGGCGAAGGCGGCAGCGGCCGCGATCGTGACCCCGAAAAGCCCCGCGGCCGTGCGTACTTGGTCGTCGTAGCCGCCGCCTCCGAGGTCCACGGCCAGCGCAAGGCTACCCGCACTTGCCGCCAACAGGAGTGCACCCCAGACATCGATGTCGGCGAGACGCTTACGGGGGTTCTCGGCCAAGGTGGCGGCGATGCCCACCGCGGCAAGCACGCCAAGTAGCGCCGACCCGAAAAAGGCCCAGCGCCAACTGATCGCGGTGGCCGCCGCCGCGCCCCCGACAAGAGGTCCTATCACCGCCGCCAGTCCGATCGCCGCCGCCCACAAGCCGAAGGCGCGCTCACGCTGCGGCCCGCGTTGCGCGAACAGCGTGTTGAGCACGCCGAGACCGTTGGGCAGAGTCGCCGCCAACGCCAATCCGGACAGCACGCGCCCGGCGAAGAAGGACGGCAGATCCCAGGCGATGCCGCTGAGCACGCTTCCCGCGATGAACAGCGCGGTGGAGACGAGCAGCACGAAGCGTCGTCCGAGGACGTCACCAAGCCTGCCGAACAGGACCATGAATGCCGCCGCTGCGGCGAAGTACGCCGTGAACGCCAGGCCCAGATCGGCCACGGACAATCCGAGATCGCGCACCAGCGACGGGATGACAGCGTCGGCGATCGTGAAGTCGCTGATCGCCAACGTCACCGCCAGCAACACGAATCCGTAGCTTGTCGAGGGCCGCGAACCGGGCGCGCGGTGTTCGACCGTCGGTGACGGATCCACGCGACCATTGTGGAGGTCGCGAGGCACGGTAGGGGCACGCTGGCGCACCGATGTGATCGCGAGCACAATCGGCCATGATGCGAAAGACCGACCGCCATCGACCCGTCGCCTTCGCCGATGGCGACCGGCCGTCACAGGTCTCGTCAGATGTCTCAACGAGGAGGACACGATGACCGTTTACGCCCGCCCGGGTTCCGCCGACGCCCTGATGTCGTTCGAGTCGCGCTACGGCAATTTCATCGGCGGAGAATGGGTGCCGCCGGCGTCCGGGGAGTACTTCGAGAACCCGACGCCGGTGACGGGCCAGCCGTTCTGTGAGGTGCCGCGATCCAACGAAACCGATATCGAGGCAGCGCTCGACGCCGCACACGGCGCGGCCACCGCATGGGGCAAAACCGCCGCGGGGGAGCGCGCCGTCATCCTCAACAAGATCGCCGACCGTATCGAGGCCAACGTCGAGTCGCTGGCGCTCGCGGAGTCGTGGGACAACGGCAAGCCCATTCGCGAGACGCTCAACGCCGACCTCCCACTGGCCGTCGACCACTTCCGCTACTTCGCCGGAGCGATCCGGGCGCAGGAGGGGTCACTGTCCCAGATCGACGACGACACCGTCGCCTACCACTTCCACGAGCCGCTCGGCGTCGTCGGGCAGATCATCCCGTGGAACTTCCCGATCCTGATGGCGACGTGGAAGCTGGCGCCCGCGTTGGCCGCCGGGAACGCCGTCGTGCTGAAACCGGCCGAGCAGACGCCGGCCTCGATTCTGTATCTGATGAGCCTGATCGGCGACCTGCTGCCCGCCGGTGTGCTCAACGTCGTCAACGGTTTCGGTTTCGAGGCGGGCAAACCGCTGGCGTCGAGCAACCGCATCGCCAAGATCGCGTTCACCGGCGAGACCACCACCGGCCGGCTGATCATGCAGTACGCGTCCCAGAACCTGATCCCGGTGACGCTGGAGCTCGGCGGCAAGAGCCCCAACATCTTCTTCTCCGACGTGATGGCCGCCGCCGACGATTACCAGGACAAGGCGCTCGAAGGTTTCACGATGTTCGCCCTCAACCAGGGCGAGGTGTGCACGTGCCCGTCGCGCAGCCTGATCCAGGCCGACATCTACGACGAGTTCCTGGAGTTGGCCGCGATCCGCACGAAGGCCGTGCGACAGGGCGATCCGCTGGACACCGAGACGATGATCGGGTCGCAGGCCTCCAACGACCAGCTCGAAAAGGTGTTGTCCTACATCGCGATTGGTAAAGACGAAGGCGCCCGCGTCGTCACCGGCGGTGAGCGCGCCGAACTCGGCGGCGACCTGTCCGGCGGCTACTACGTGCAGCCGACGATCTTCGAGGGCAACAACAAGATGCGGATCTTCCAGGAGGAGATCTTCGGGCCCGTCGTCGCGGTCACCTCGTTCACCGATTACGACGACGCGATCGCCATCGCCAACGACACCCTGTACGGGTTGGGCGCCGGCGTGTGGAGCCGCGACGGCAACACCGCCTACCGCGCCGGCCGCGACATCAAGGCGGGTCGGGTGTGGACGAACTGCTACCACGCCTACCCGGCGCACGCCGCCTTCGGCGGGTACAAGCAGTCCGGCATCGGCCGCGAGAACCACAGGATGATGCTCGACCACTACCAGCAGACCAAGAACCTGCTGGTGTCCTACAGCAACAAAGCGCAGGGGTTTTTCTGACGAGCGCTTGCGCGAGGAAGCGATGATCCTGACGAGCGCTTGCGCGAGGAGGCGAGGATTCTGACGATGCCCGACCGGCGCGAGGAAGCGAGGGTTCTGACGATGCCCGACCGGCGCGAACGTGGGTTACCCGCACACCAAACTCGACTTTCGCGTGCGGGTAATCCACGTTCGGCGCAACAGGAACCACCCCCGCGGGCGCTGATCACCGCCGCGGCCGCGGATCTGCTGGCCCGACTGCAGGACAAGCACGGCGCGCTGATGTTTCACCAGTCCGGCGGCTGCTGTGACGGGTCGTCGCCGATGTGCTACCCCGACGGGGAGTTCATCGTGGGCGATCGCGACGTGCTGCTCGCGGTGCTCGACGTCGGCGACGGGGTACCGGTGTGGATCTCGGGCTCGCAGTTCGAGGCGTGGAAGCACACCCAACTCGTGATCGACATGGTCCCGGGCCGCGGCGGAGGATTCAGCGTCGAAGCCCCCGAAGGGGTGCGGTTCTTGAGCCGGGGCCGGGCGTTCACCGAGGCAGAGATGCAGGCACTGGCCGCCACACCGCCTGTCACCGGGGCGGACTTCGCGCGGGGCGTCCGACCGCCACCGTCGGACACGCATATCGTCGGTAACCCAATCGATGCCTGTCCGATACCTGACGCGCCGGGCGGGTGAGCGGGGCTAAGCCGTTGTCCGCGTAGCCTTTCAGGCGTGATACCGCTTCCCCGTGCATGGGTGCTGACCAGCGCGTTGCTGGTCGGTACGGCAGTGGGGCTGATCCTGGGGGTCGCTGCCACGCTGGTGATCGACGCGCCCATCCGGCCCGACGTCGTCGTGGCGCTCGTCGTCGGCGTACCCGCCGCGCTCGGCATGCTGGCGATCCTGGTGTCGGGTCGGCGGTGGGTGACAACCGCAGGCGCCTTCCTGCTCGGCGTCGCGCCCGGGTGGTTCGGGGTGCTGGTCGCGATCCAGGCGGTGCACGGTGCCTGAGACAACCGAAACGCTGCCCGGCGACCCGACGGAGCCCTACACCCCGACATTCACCACCGGTGAATTCCAGGCGGTGATGGGAACGACGGCCGTCGCCGAGCACCCGTCGCAGCCGGTACCGATCCCGGCGCAGCCCGTCGTGGTTCCCGGCAACTACCCCTATCTCAAGCGCTGGATGTTCGTGCTCGTCGTCGCGGGCGTCTGGGCGCTCGCCGCGTTGGCGGGATGGGGTCTGTACCACTGGTGGTACCACTCGATGGACAAGACGGCCCCGGTGTTCGTCGCGCTGGTCTTCGTGGTCACGGCCACGGTGGCCGGTCTGCTTCTCGCGATGGTGCCCGACAGGCCCGTGGTGTCCGCGCTCGCGCTCGCGCTGATGTCGGCGCCGTTCGGAGCGGTCGCGGGGGCCGCGGTACTGCACGGTCTTTACTTCTGCGAGTGGGCCACCCGGTGTTTCGCAGGGGTGATCCCCTACTGAGTTGTCTCAGCGGCCGGTCGGTTCCCATGTCCGCATGGCCGCGTCGAGGCCCTGATCGTCCAACGCGCGCACCGGCAACGGTTCGTTGTCGTCGCCAGAACGCATACCGTCCAACAGGATCCCGACGTAGCGACGCCACAGATCGGTGTCGACGTGTCCGGCGAACTCGCTGACCATTCCGGCGAGCAGGCTGAGCAGAGGCAGGTCGGTGTGCGAGATGTCCGAGCGCAGACGGCCGTCGGTCTGCGCTCGTTTGACGACTTGCACCGCCACCGGGTGAAGACGTTCCTGTGCCGCCACCACGCGGGCACCGCCGTAGGCTTTGCTGAACGCGATTTCTCGCAAGCCCCGGTCGGTAGCGGTCATCGCGCACAGCTGCTCGACGAACCACACGAAGCCCTCCCACGGATCGTTGTGCTCCAGCGCGGTTTCGGCCAACGCGGTCATCTGGTCCAGGCCGTCGACGAAGATCGCCTCGAGCAGTTCGTCTTTGGTCGCGAACCGCCGATACACCGTTCCCACTCCCACCCCTGCGTACCGGGCGACGTCATTGAGGTTGGGCTCCAAACCTTTTGATGCGAACAACTCACGGGCCGCTTTCAGAACGCGTGTGCGGTTGCGTTCAGCGTCTTTGCGCAGGGGGCGACAACCCAGCCGCGGCGACTCCGTCTCACCCACATCCATCCGGCCGAGTGTAATGCGGTCCACAGTAAAGCGGATTGACCTTGTCCGCTTCGTTCGTTAGCTTGGCTGACTAGCACTGCGCCCCTTGAGCCCGGGGTGGTCACAACGCCGGAAGGCCCGCACATTGACTCCCGTCGATCGATTTCCCGCACTGCTCGTGCGCGCTGATGCCGACCCGGGGGAGCGCCGGTCATGAAGCTGGTGACGCGCGTTTGGCTCCCCGTCATGATCGTGATCGCCGCGACTGCGGGCGTTCTCGCGGTGTCGCACTTCCGGGGCATCTTCGGTGCCGAACCCGCTCTGAAGACCCCGATCGGTGCCGACACCGCGGAGAAGTTCATCCCGAAGGTGGTCACCTATGAGGTCTTCGGTACGGGCAACGCCGTGGTCAACTACCTCGATCTCGACGGAAAGCCGGTGCGCGCCGGAACCGTGAGCCTGCCGTGGTCGCTGACGTTGGAGACCACAGCGCCGTCGGTAGCGCCGAACATCATCGCCCAGACCGACGGCCAGTCCATCGGGTGCCGCATCACCGTGGACGACGAACTCAAGGATGAGAAGACGGCTCAGGGTGTGAACGCCCAGACGTTCTGTCTGGTGAAGTCCGCATGAGTGCACCGGTCGACGACGCGCCGACGAACCCCAACCCGATCGCCCGGCCGAAACGTCCGTGGCTTCCGCGGTTGATCCGCATGTTCGCTCTGCCGATCATCGTGGGCTGGGTCGCCATCATCGGCTTCCTCAACACCGCGGTGCCGCAGCTCGAAGTGGTCGGCAAGCAGCGCGCGGTGTCGATGAGCCCGCAGGATGCGCCGTCGATGATCGCGATGAAGCGCGTCGGCACCACGTTCGAGGAATACGACACCAGCAGCTCGGTCATGGTCGTGCTCGAGGGCGAGAAGAAGCTGGGTGTCGAGGCGCTGGAGTTCTACGAACAGATGGTGCGTGATCTGCGCGCCGACACCGCACACGTGCAGTATGTGCAGGACCTGTGGTCCGACTCGTTCACCGCCGCGGGCGCGCAGAGCGTCGACGGCAAGGCCGCTTACACCCAGGTGTACATCGCCGGCGACCAGGGCGAGAGGTTGGCCAACGAGTCGGTGCGCGCCGTGCGGGACATCGTCGCCAAACACCCGACACCGCCGGGCGTCGGGGTGTACGTCACCGGGGCGGCGGCGACGACGACCGACCAGAACGCCGTCGGCGACAAGAGCATGCGGACCATCGAGATGCTCACATTTGGCGTCATCGTTGTCATGCTATTGGTGATCTACCGGTCCGTCGCCACAACGCTGGTGCTGCTCGGCATGCTCGCGATGGGATTGCTCGGCAACCGCGGGTTGATCTCATTTCTGGGCTACCACAACGTCTTTGGCCTGACGACCTTCGCCACCAACCTGGTGGTCACCCTGACCATCGCCACCGCCGTCGACTACGGGATCTTTCTGGTCGGCCGGTACCAGGAGGCCCGGCGGTCCGGTGAGGACCGAGAATCGGCGTACTACACGATGTTTCACGGGACCGCCCACGTCGTGGCGGCGTCCGGGTTGACCATCGCGGGCGCCACCTTCTGCCTGAACTTCACCCGGCTGCCCTACTTCCAGAGCATGGGCTATCCGATGGCCGCGGCGATGGTGTTCGGCATCGTGGTGGCCTTGACGTTCGGCCCCGCGTTGATCTCGGTGGTCAGCCGCTTCGGCCGCGTGCTCGAACCCAAGGGCAAATCATCGACCCGGGCGTGGCGGAGGATCGGCACCTCGACCGTCCGCTGGCCCGGTGCGTTCGTGGTGGTGGCCGTCGCGGCCTGCCTGGTCGGCTTGCTCGCGCTGCCCAGCTACCACACCAGCTACAACGACCGGCTGTATCTGCCCGACGACATCTCGGCGAATGTCGGTTACGCGGCGGCGACCCGCCACTTCTCCGAGGCCCGGATGAACCCGGACGTGCTGATGGTCGAGACCGACCGCGACCTGCGCAACCCGGCAGGGTTCCTGATGATCGACAAGATCGCGAAAGCCTTGGCCGATGTCGAGGGAATCGCCCAGGTGCAGGCGATCACCCGGCCCGACGGCAAGCCGATCGAACACACGACGATCCCCTACATGATCGGCCAGCAAGGTGTCGGCCAGCTCATGTCCAACGACTACCAGCAGGGCGTCATCGACAACATCATGGCCCAGGCCGACGAGATGGCCCACACCATCGAGTCGATGGAGAAGATGAACTCGATCACCCGTGAACTGTCCGTGGTGTCGCGGAGTATGGCCGACAAGATGACCGACACGTCGCTGACCGTGCAGGAAGTGCGCGACAACATCGCCAACTTCGATGACTTCTTCCGCCCCGTGCGCAACTACTTCTACTGGGAGCCACACTGTTTCAACATCCCGGTCTGCTGGTCGCTGCGTTCCATCTTCAACAGCCTCGACGGCATCTCGACCATGTCCGACGACTTCCAGGCGATGGTTCCTGACATCAACCGGATGGCCGACCTGACGCTGGAGATGACCGCCGTGATGCCGGGGATGATCCAGTCGATGAAGAACCAGCGCCAGATGATGCTGAACCAGTATCAGGTTCAGAAGGCGCAGCAGGACCAGACCATGGAGCAGCAGGAAGACAGTGCGGCGATGGGGGAGGCGTTCGACGAAGCCCTCAACGACGACTCCTTCTACGTTCCGCCGGAAGCGTTCACGAACGCCGACTTCATCCGCGGCATGGACCTGATGATGTCGCCGGACGGGCACGCCGTCCGGTTCACCATCATCCACCAGGGCGATCCGCTGACCGAGGACGGCATTTCGCGGATCGAACCGCTGAAGAAGGCCGCGGCGGCGGCGATCAAGGGCACGCCGCTGGAAGGTTCCTGGGTCTACGTCGGCGGCGCCGCGGCGATGTTCGACGACATGCAGCAGGGCGCCGATTACGACCTGCTGATCGCGGTCACAGCGGCGCTCCTGCTGATCCTCGTCATCATGATGGTCATCACCCGAGCGCTGGTTGCCGCCCTGGTCATCGTCGGAACCGTGGCGCTCAGCCTGGGCACCGCGTTCGGGATGTCAGTGGTGCTGTGGCAGCACATCATCGGCATCCCCCTGCACTGGATGGTCCTGCCGATGGCGATCATCGTGCTGGTGGCCGTCGGCGCGGACTACAACCTGCTGCTGGTGTCGCGAATGAAGGAGGAAGTCCACGCCGGACTGCGCACCGGAACCATCCGCGCCATGGCGGGCAGCGGGCCCGTCGTCACCGCCGCCGGGTTGGTGTTCGCGTTCACCATGGCGACGATGGCGGTCAGCGACCTGATCGTCATCGGCCAGGTCGGCACGACGATCGCGCTGGGCCTGATGTTCGACACGTTCGTAATCAGGGGATTGATGACGCCGTCGGTGGCCACGCTGCTCGGACGGTGGTTCTGGTGGCCGCTGCCGGTGCGCCAGCGTCCGCGCCCGGCGCCGTGGCCCCAGCCGATCCAACGCGATCCCGCGGGACATGGCGGACCGTTCGCCGATGCCCATTAGTGTGGGGGCGTGACCCACTATGACGTCGTCGTTCTCGGAGCAGGTCCCGGCGGGTACGTCGCGGCCATCCGGGCCGCGCAGCTCGGACTGAACACCGCCATCGTCGAGCCCAAGTACTGGGGCGGCGTGTGCCTCAACGTCGGGTGCATCCCGTCCAAAGCGTTGCTGCGTAACGCGGAGCTCGCGCACATCTTCACCAAGGAAGCCAAGCAGTTCGGCATCAACGGAGAGGCGACGTTCGACTACGGCGTCGCCTTCGACCGCAGCCGCAAGATCGCCGACGGGCGCGTCGCCGGCGTGCACTACTTGATGAAGAAGAACAAGATCACCGAGATCCACGGCTACGGCAAATTCAAAGACGATCACACACTCGAGGTCGATCTGAACGAAGGTGGCACCGAGGCAGTCGAGTTCGACAACATCATCATCGCGACCGGTAGCAGCACCCGCCTGGTGCCCGGCACGTCCCTGTCCGAAAACGTGGTCACCTACGAAGAACTCATCATGACGCGCGAGTTGCCCTCCTCGATCGTGATCGCCGGCGCCGGTGCCATCGGCATGGAGTTCGGCTACGTGATGAAGAACTACGGCGTCGACGTCACGATCGTCGAGTTCCTGCCCCGCGCGCTGCCCAACGAGGACGCCGACGTCTCCAAGGAGATCGAAAAGCAGTTCAAGAAGCTCGGTGTCAAGGTGCTGACCGGCACCAAGGTCGAATCGATCAAAGACAGCGGCGGCGACGTCACCGTGTCCGTCAGCAAGGACGGCAAGTCCGAGGACATCAAAGCCGAAAAGGTGCTCCAGGCAATCGGTTTCGCGCCCAACCTCGAAGGCTACGGGCTCGACAACACGGGCGTCGGAATCACCGAGCGCAAGGCGATCGACATCGACGACTACATGCGCACCAACGTGCCGCACATCTACGCGATCGGCGACGTGACAGGCAAGTTGCAGCTGGCGCACGTGGCCGAGGCGCAGGGCGTCATCGCAGCCGAAACCATCGCAGGCGCAGAGACGTTGCCGCTCGGGGACTACCGGATGCTGCCGCGCGCGACGTTCTGTCAGCCGCAGGTCGCCAGCTTCGGGCTCACCGAGGAGCAGGCCCGCGAAGAGGGGTACGACGTCAAGGTCGCCAAGTTCCCGTTCACCGCCAACGCCAAGGCGCACGGTGCCGGCGATCCCAGCGGCTTTGTCAAGCTGATCGCCGATGGCAAGTACGGCGAGCTGATCGGCGGCCACCTGATCGGCCACGACGTGTCCGAACTTCTGCCCGAGCTGACGCTGGCCCAGAAGTGGGACCTCACCGCCACCGAACTGGCGCGCAACGTCCACACGCACCCGACCATGTCCGAGGCCCTGCAGGAATGCTTCCACGGATTGCTCGGCCACATGATCAACTTCTGAGCCGGGTCCACACAGCAGCGTGGTTCAGACAACCAACACGGCGAGGGCACTCTGGGTCGCCGGCATCGGTGGCTTGGTGATCGGCCATATCCTCTGGCTGGCCGGAATATCCTTCGCCACCTCGACCTCCGATGTCAGCACCTGGGTGCTGGTGGTGGCAGCGGTGTCGTTTGTCGTGGGCGGCGCGGTCGGCTGGCTGGGCTGGCGGGCGTATCAGCGCAGAAGCGAGGTGTGGGCGGCGTTCCTGTGCGCGCTGCCGGTCTCGCCGGTGCTGCTGTCGATGATCGTCCTCGGTATCACGTATCTCTAGCGCGCCGTTTGTGAACCTGCCGACGTTGACGGGCCGATGAGTGTCGTCAGATTCACACTCGAGCGCTAGTCCGGGAAGTCCAGCGGCACTTTCAAAGTGGTGATCGTGGCTGCCAGACCGTCGTACTGGGCGGCCAGCATGCAGAACTCGATCAGCTGCGGTTTGGTGAGGTGCCTGGCCAACACGGCCCAGGTCTCGGGTGAGACGCCGCGGGTCACGACGAACTCGTCGGTGGCGGTGATCAACGCGCGCTGGCGGTCGGTCAGCCCTTCGGCGTCGGGACCCTCGAAGATCTTCTTCTGCACGTCCGGGCCGAGCCCCCGGGTGCGGGCCAAGCGGCGGTGCTGCTGCAGTTCGTATTCGCAGTCCCGGAGATGCCCGACCCGCAGGATGACGGTTTCAGCGTCCTGCACCGACAGCTTGCTCAGCATGCCGAGCAGCACCCCGCTGTACGGCAGCCACGCCAGGAACAGAAGCCGGTGTTGGCCAAGCACATTGAACAGACTGAAGCGGGGCGCCCTGATCGCGCGGGCGCCGAGCTTGGCGATGGCCCAGTTCAGCGGGCCGAGTTCCTTGAATCCACCGGGCGCGATACGTGCCGACTCGGGTGCGCTCATCACAGCGAGTCTACGTGTGGTCGCCGAATCAAGGTCGACGTACCAGGTAGGGCGAGACCGTGCTGCGGTGCTCGTCGATGTCGAGCGCACGGCCGAGGGCGGGGAAGGCGCGCTGCGGGCAGTTGTCGCGTTCGCAGACCCGGCAACCGGCGCCGATCGGCGTCGACACCTCCCCGGACAGGTCGAGCCCCTCCGAATACACCAGCCGATGGGCGTGGCGCAGCTCGCAGCCCAGGCCGATGGCGAACGTCTTACCCGGCTGGCCGTAGCGCTGCGCACGCCGTTCGACGGTGCGGGCCACCCATAGGTAGTTGCGCCCGTCGGGCATCTGCGCGACCTGCACTCCGATCTTCCCGGGGTTGGCGAATGTCTCGTAGACGTTCCACAACGGGCAGGTACCGCCGCTGGAGGAGAAGTGGAAACCGGTGGCGGACTGGCGTTTTGACATATTGCCCGCGCGGTCGACGCGAACGAAGGACAACGGCACACCGCGCATCGACGGCCGCTGCAGGGTCGACAGCCGGTGGGCGATCGTCTCGTAGCTGACCGAGTAGAACGCCGAAAGCCGCTCGACGTCGTAGCGGAAGTTCTCCGCGACATCGTGAAACTGCGCGTACGGCAACACCATTGCGGCCGCGAAGTAGTTGGCCAGGCCCAGTCGCGCCAGCCGCGTCGACTCGTCGCTGGTGAACTTGCCCTCGTCGACGAGCTTGTCGATGAGGTCGCCGAATTCCAGATATGCCAGTTCGACGGCCATCTTGAACACGGTCTGCCCGGATGAGAGGTGGTTGTTGAGCTCGAGTGTCTTGGTCTCGGGGCTGTAGCGGTGCAGCACCGATTCGCCGAGGTCCATGCGGTGGACGATGCGCACGCCGTGCACCATCGTCAGTCGGTCCGACAGTTGGCGGGCGAGCTCCGAGCGGTGCATCGGCATGCGGATGGTGAGGTCTTCGGCCGCGGTGTCGAGTTCGTGCAGATAGTTCTGTCGTTGGTAGAAGTAGTCGCGCACCTCCTCGTGGGGCATGGTGATCGCACCCGAGCCCGAGCTGAAGCCGCCGCCTGCGGCGAACCTGTCCTCGGTGGCCGCCGCCAGTCGGGTGGTGGTCAGCTGGTAGCGGCGGTGGAGGTTGACCATCGCGCGGGCGAGGTTGGGGTGCGCGGCGACCATGTCCGCGATCTCGGCCAGGTCGACGTTGATGTCGAGGTCGCGGTCGAGCGTGACCTCGCGTAGCTCCGCGACCAGACGGGTGTCGTCCTCGGAGGCGAAGAACGTCGCGTCGACGCCGAACACCTCGGTGATTCGCAGCAGGACGGCCACGGTCAGCGGCCGCACGTCATGCTCGATCTGATTGAGGTAGCTCGGCGAGATGTCGAGCATCTGGGCAAGCGCCGCCTGGCTGAAGCCACGCTCGCTTCGAAGTTGCCGAACCCGTGAGCCGACAAACGTTTTCGCCACGTCAGCCAGCGTAGCAACGGTGCGAAGGCGCGCTTCGCATTGTTGGCAGATCCACCGCTGTGGCAGGATCGGCGGTCGTGAGCGAGAAGCAGGGATCGGGAACGAGCCCGGCGCAGGGCCTGGCCAAGACCATGATGCCGGTCCCTGACCCGCACCCCGACGTCTTCGACATCGAGTGGCCGCTCCGGGTGGCCGACGTGGACCGCGAAGGCCGGCTCAAATTCGACGCCGCGACGCGCCACATTCAGGACATCGGCTCCGACCAGTTGCGCGAAATGGGATTCCAGGAGACCCACCCGCTGTGGATCGTGCGCCGCACGATGATCGACATGATCCGCCCGATCGAGTTCCAGGACATCCTGCGGCTTCGTCGTTGGTGTTCGGGCACGTCGAACCGGTGGTGCGAGATGCGGGTGCGCATCGACGGCCGAAAGGGCGGGCTGATCGAATCCGAGGCGTTCTGGATCAACATCAATCGCGAGACGCAGGGACCGGCGCGCATATCCGACGACTTCCTCGAGGGGTTGCGGCGCACGACCGACGTCAACCGGCTGCGGTGGAAGGAGTACCTGTCGGCGGGCAGCCGCGACAACGCCGACGACATCCGCGAGTTCCCGACGCGGGTCAGCGACATCGACATCTTCGACCACATGAACAACGCGGTGTACTGGTCGGTGATCGAGGACTACCTGCACCACCATCCGGAACTGGCGCGGTACCCGCTGCGGGTGACAATCGAACACGACGCCGCGGTCGCCCTTGGCGACAAGATGGAGATTCTCAGCCACACCTATCCGCCCGGTTCGACGGACAAATTCGGTCCGGAGCTGACGGACCGCACTGTTACAACGCTCACATATGCGGTCGGCGACGAGGCCAAGGCCGTCGCAGCGATCTTCAACCTCTGATCATGATCGGTTTAACAGTACGAGCGTACTGACCTGCGGAAATCGCCTACTCATCGGTAACTTCTGAACCGGTCAAGCGCACCTGGTTCTTCGCAAGATTCGCAAATCCGGGGGAGTGGTTGGCGAAAGTTGGCACTCGAAACGGCTGGACCTGCGCTAATGGACTGAGGCATCCTCGTAGTAGCGAAACTGCTAAACCGTTTGGGCGTTAACAAGCCGGGTACTCCGGCGGCGCCGCAGCGATAGTGAACAGATCGAAGGAGCGCCATGTCAACCGTTGGCAAGCCGAAGAGCGCCGAGGAAATTCAGCGCGACTGGGACACCAATCCCCGCTGGAAAAACGTCACCCGCGACTACTCGGCCGAGGACGTCGTCGCGCTGCAGGGGACCGTCGTCGAGGAGTCCACGCTGGCCAAGCGTGGGGCGGAGATCCTGTGGAACCAGCTGCATGACATGGAGTTCGTCAACGCGCTCGGCGCGCTGACCGGCAACATGGCCGTCCAGCAGGTGCGCGCAGGGCTGAAAGCCATCTACCTGTCCGGGTGGCAGGTCGCCGGTGACGCGAACCTGTCCGGTCACACCTACCCCGACCAGAGCCTGTACCCGGCCAACTCGGTGCCGCAGGTCGTGCGCCGGATCAACAACGCGCTGCTTCGCGCCGACGAGATCGCCAAGGTAGAGGGAGACACCTCGGTCGAGAACTGGCTGGTGCCGATCGTCGCCGACGGCGAGGCCGGCTTCGGCGGTGCGCTGAACGTCTACGAGCTGCAGAAGGCGATGATCGCCGCCGGTGTCGCGGGTTCGCACTGGGAGGATCAGCTCGCATCGGAGAAGAAGTGCGGTCACCTCGGTGGCAAGGTGCTGATCCCGACCCAGCAGCACATCCGCACCCTGACCTCCGCGCGTCTGGCGGCCGATGTCGCCGACGTCCCGACCGTGGTCATCGCCCGCACCGACGCCGAGGCGGCCACCTTGATCACCTCCGACGTCGACGAGCGCGATCAGCCGTTCATCACCGGTGAGCGGACCAAGGAAGGCTTCTACACCGTCAAGAACGGCATCGAGCCGTGCATCGCACGCGCCAAGGCCTACGCGCCGTACGCCGACCTGATCTGGATGGAGACGGGCACCCCCGACCTCGAGCTGGCCAAGAAGTTCGCCGAGGGCGTGCAGGCCGAGTTCCCGGACCAGATGTTGGCCTACAACTGCTCGCCGTCGTTCAACTGGAAGAAGCACCTCGACGACGCGACGATCGCGAAGTTCCAGAAGGAGCTGGGCGCGATGGGCTTCAAGTTCCAGTTCATCACGCTGGCCGGCTTCCATGCGCTGAACTACTCGATGTTCGACCTGGCTTACGGCTACGCCCGCAACCAGATGTCGGCATACGTCGAGCTGCAGGAGCGCGAATTCGCCGCCGAGGAGCGGGGTTACACCGCGACCAAGCATCAGCGCGAGGTCGGCGCCGGCTACTTCGACCGGATCGCCACGACGGTGGACCCGAACAGCTCGACGACCGCGCTGAAGGGTTCGACCGAAGAGGGTCAGTTCCACTGACGATGCGCGGCCCCAAGGCCGCGAGGAGGAAGTGGAACCGAAGGCTGAAGCCACTGACGATGCGCGGCCCAGGCCCCTAGACCAGGCCCAGTAGGCTCACGAGGCCCAACGGCTTGTCATCAGGCCCCGTCCTTATATTGGGCGGGGCCTGATGTTATGGAGAGGACGCAAGTGAGCATTGAACGAGTCGGTGTGGTCGGCGCCGGACAGATGGGCAGCGGGATTGCGGAGGTGGCCGCGAAAGCCGGCGCCAACGTCGTCGTCTACGAGCCGTCCGAGGAACTCGTCGAGGCGGGGCGCAAGCGGATCACCGGCTCGTTGGAGCGGGCCGCGAGCAAGGGCAAGCTCTCGGAGGCCGACCGCGATGCGACGTTGGCGCGGCTGTCGTACACCACCGATCTGTCCGACCTGGCCGACCGTCAACTCGTGATCGAGGCGATCATCGAGGACGAGGCGGTCAAGGCCAAGGTCTTCGCACAGCTCGACGCCGTCGTCACCGATCCCGATGCGGTCCTCGCGTCGAACACCTCGAGCATCCCGATCATGAAAATCGCTGCGGCAACGAAGAATCCGAGCCGGGTACTGGGGCTGCACTTCTTCAACCCAGTACCGGTGCTGCCACTGGTGGAGCTCGTCAACACGCTGGTGACATCCGAGGAGGCGCTGCAGCGGACCGAGCAGTTCGCGAGCGAGGTGCTCGGTAAGCAGGTGGTGCGGTGCAGCGACCGCTCCGGGTTCGTCGTCAATGCGCTGCTGGTGCCGTACCTGCTCTCGGCGATCCGGATGGTGGAGGCGGGCGTGGCCACGGTGGAGGACGTCGACAAGGCAATCGTGGCCGGACTCTCGCATCCGATGGGCCCGCTGCGGCTTTCGGACCTGATCGGTCTGGACACCATGAAGCTGATCGCGGACTCGATGTTCGACGAACTCAAGGACCCGCACTATGCGCCGCCACCGCTGCTGCTGCGGATGGTGGAGGCGGGTCAGCTCGGCAAGAAGTCAGGCCTGGGCTTTTACAGCTACTAGTGCCGAGCGCACGCCCATCAAACGGGGCAGCCGCGGCTTCTGAGCGCCTCGCGTACCCGGCGCACTATCTCGGCTCGTTGACACCGTAGATGACGCGCGCTGACCCGCACGATCAGCCAGCCTTGCGCGGCCAAGAACTCCAGCCGTTCGATGTCTCCGGCGTGGATGTCCGGACTCGTCCAATGCTGCACTCCGTCGTACTCGACGCCCACTTTCCACTGGCACCAGCCCATATCGATTCGGCGATTGCCAACGCGAATCTGCGTGGCCGGGCGAGGCAACCCGTCACGGACGAGCAGCAGGCGAAGCTCGGTCTCTTTCGGCGATTCCGCGCCGCCATCGACGAGATCCATCGTCGCGCGCAGTTCACGGATGCCCCGTGCGCCGGGATAGCGGTTCGCGATGCCCTGCACTTCGGCGACGGTGCACCCGGTCGCGTTGAGCAGGGCGTCGATTCGCATGATCCCCAGATCCCCCGGCACGCGGCGGCCGATGTCGTAGGCCGTGCGGGCCGGCGTCGTGCAGTCGATGCTGCCGCGCAGGCATATCTCGTCGTGGGCGAGGACGCCGCGATGGATGACGATGCCCGGTGGCGATGGCTGGTTGGGGTGAGCTAATTCAGCAGGCAGGTCGTCGGGTATCCATCGGGCGCCGTGCATCGCGGCAGCCGAGTGTCCAACGAGCACCGCCTTGCCGCGTGACCACAACCATGCAGCCACTGCCTTGTCAGCGGCGTCGAGCTTCGCCCCCGCCCGTGCGTATACGTTGTGGTGGACCTTGATGTAGTCCTTGCGTAAGGCGTAACGCGTAACGACACCCTCAGCGAGCGCCTGACTGCCCAAAATGAAATGTTCCACACGTGGTTAGGCGCGCCAGCGGCTCAGTCGGTTCCCCAGCGTCCGAGTTCTGATGGGTTTCGGGCCGGATGGTTGCCGAGCGTCGGATTGTTGACGCGTTTCGGGCCGGATCGCACCATACTTCCGACGCTCGGGGCGCCTGCGCGCTCAGGAGGCGCCCGCGTGCATCGGGGCGGCTGCGCGCTCAGGAGGCGCCCGCGTGCATCGGGCCCGGCCGGCATGGTCTGCGGCGTTGGTGGGTCGGCCGGTTGCCGAGCGTCGGGGTTTTGACGCAATTTGGTCCGGATCGCGCCATATTGACGACGCTCGGCGCCGGGCGCCCCGCAGTCTCGACGCCTTACGACTCCAATAACCGCTTGCGTTCCGCGTCGACGTCGAAATTCGCAGGCGGGTAAGACAAGTCGAGGCCCTCGAGCGCTTCGATCAGCAGTTCGGTGACGGCGAGCCGGCTGTACCACCGGCGATCGCAGGGCACCACATGCCACGGCGCATAGTCGGTCGACGTGCGGTCCAGCACCGCCTGGTAGGCCTCCTGATACTGGGGCCATTTGAGGCGCTCGTCGATGTCACCAGGGTTGTACTTCCAGTATTTCGTCGGGTCGTCGAGCCGTTCGAGGAGCTGCTTCTTCTGCTCGTCCAATGAGATGAACATCGCCACCTTCACCAGAGTCATTCCACCGTCGACGAGTTCACGCTCGAACGCGTTGATCTCGTCGTAGCGCGCACCCCACACCTCCGGCGGCACAAGGTTGTGCACCCGAACGATGAGCACGTCCTCGTAATGCGACCGGTCGAAGACGCCGATGTGTCCCGGCGGCGGCAACGCGCGCCGGATGCGCCACAGGAAGTCGTGCGCCAGCTCCTCCGGTGTCGGCTTGCCGAATGCGGTGTAACGTACACCCATCGGGTTGACCGCTCCGACAACATGTTTGACGATCCCACCCTTGCCCGCGGCATCCATGCCCTGCAGCACGAGTAACACCGAGCGGGCGTCGTCACGGCCTTTCGAACTGGCGTAGAGCAGCTCCTGCAGCTCGGCGAGGCGATTGCTGCGGGCCGCTTGCACCGGCGCCGCATCGGCTTTGGCGCCGTCGAAACCCGGTGTCGCCGACGGGTTCAGATCGGCCACCTTGTCACCGGCCCGAAACCGCACCGCGTCGACGATGGGCGAGGTGACCGGGTCCGAGCTCACCGGTCGTCTTGCGTCGGGGGCGGAAGCACCGGCGACGGATGTGGTTGGCCGCGGAACGCCTCGAGTGACCCGCCCACTTCGACGATGCCGCACAACGCATTCCACGACAGCATGGTCAGGTAGTCGATCAGCTCGTCGGAGCTCATACGCCGGTTGGACATCCACGAGTGCGTGGCAAGCTGAACACCGCCGACCGTGTGGTACGCCCACGGCTCGACGCCGCCGGTGTCCATACCGGCCTCCTGCATCCGGCGCCGCAGCATGACCGCCAGCATGCGGGCGATGATCTGCTCGGACGTGGCGACCGCTCGGCTCTTGCTCGCCGAGTTGTTCGCCATCACGAACTGATAGGGCTCGGGTTCGGCGGCCACCGTTTCGACGTAGACCCGGATCACCTCACGAGTGAGTTCAAAACCGTCGAGGTTCGACGACAGCGCCGCGGCCATGTTCGGGATCAGCGTGGTCTGTGCGAACCGCATCATCACCGCGGTCGTGAGGTCGTTCTTGTCGACGAAGTAGCGGTACAACACCGTCTTCGAGACGCCGATCTCGGCCGCGATCTCGTCCATGCTGACGCCGCTACCGAGCCGGCGGATCGCCTCCAGGGTGCCATCCACCAGCTCGTTGCGGCGCTCTACCTTGTGCTTGTGCCAACGCCGCTTGCGGCCGTCTGTCTTGACCGCGATCGCTTCGGACTGTTGTGCCACTATCCCCGTGATCCGTTCCGTAGTTCCCCTCGATAGTACGGCCGATCTTGACACCTCGTGTTGCCGGTCCGAGCTGCCGCGCGTCGTAGCGGATGATGGAGAAGTGGCACATAGACCGAGCGCCGGACGGCACGCCCCGGCGGCTCCGCCCGCCCCGCGGAGAAGCTTCGCCGAGTCCCTGGCCGGGGCCGACTCAGTAGCCGATGCCGAGCGCCGCCGTTCGCTGCGGCGCATGAAGGTCGTCGCGCTGAGCTTTCTCGTCGGCGCCTCGGTCATCTTCCTCATCTGCACATGGGCCCAGTCCGCCGGTGCTGCCCCGGACTGGGTGGGCTATGTGCGCGCCGCCGCCGAGGCCGGCATGGTGGGCGCCCTGGCGGACTGGTTCGCGGTCACCGCCCTGTTCAAGCACCCGCTCGGCATCCCCATCCCGCACACCGCGATCATCAAGCGAAAAAAGGACCAGCTCGGCGAGGGTCTCGGTGCTTTCGTTCGCGAGAACTTCCTGTCTCCTGAAGTCGTGTCGGCCAAGCTGCGCAACGCCGAAGTGGCAGGTCGGCTCGGCAAGTGGCTCTCCGAACGCTCGCACGCCGAACGCGTTGCCGCCGAAACCGCCACCGTGCTGCGGGTTCTGGTGGAGATGCTGCGCGACGAGGACGTGCAGCAGGTGCTCGACCGGATGATCGTCAAACGCATCGCCGAACCGCAGTGGGGTCCGCCCATCGGTCGGGTGCTGGCCACGCTGCTGGCCGAACACCGGCAGGAGGCCCTGCTGCAACTGCTCGCCGACCGCGCCTTCCAGTGGTCGCTCAACGCCGGGCCCGTCATCGACCGGGTGATCGAACGCGATTCGCCCACCTGGTCCCCACGCTGGGTGGACCACCTCGTCGGCGACCGCATCCACCGCGAGTTGATGGACTTCACCGACAAGGTGCGCCGCAACCCGGACCACGAGCTGCGGCGGTCGGCGACCCGGTTTTTGTTCGAGTTCGCCGACGACCTCCAGCACGATCGGGCCACCATCGAGCGCGCGGAGAACGTCAAGGAACAGGTCATGGCCCGCGACGAGGTCACGCGCGCGGCCGAGACGGCGTGGACGGCGGCCAAGCGCATCCTGTTCGAGTCGGTCGACGACCCCTCATCGACGCTGCGCACGCGGGTCGCGGACTCGGTGATGCTGATCGGGGAGTCGCTGCGCGACGACGCCGACCTGCGCGACAAGGTGGACAACTGGATCATCCGGGCGGCCCAGCACCTGGTCGCCCAGTACGGCGTGGAGATCACCGCGATCATCACCGAAACCATCGAGCGGTGGGACGCCGACGAGGCCAGTCGCCGTATCGAACTCCACGTCGGACGGGACCTGCAATTCATTCGGATCAACGGCACCGTGGTGGGCGCGCTGGCGGGCCTCGTGATCTATTCCGTAGCCCAACTTATATTCTGACCTGCGCTAACGAGTGCTTGCAAAAGTTAGCACTGCGTCGTACGGTAGGGGTGTCGCTTATTGGATACCCGAGGCACGGAGGGCTTCGCATGTCGCAGGATGACAATCTTGCCCTCGTCGTGTCCAACGCTGCGCAGACCGCCGCCCAGGACATCGGCACGTTCATCCGGACGCAACGCGAAGCCGCTCAGGTATCCGTACGACAGTTGGCCGAGAAGGCCGGCGTCAGCAATCCCTACCTCAGCCAGATCGAGCGGGGATTGCGCAAACCCTCTGCCGACGTGCTCAACCAGATCGCCAAGGCGCTGCGGTTGTCGGCTGAGGTGCTCTACGTGCGGGCCGGGATTCTCGAGCCCAGCGAGAAGAGCGAGGTGCGCGACGCCATCGTCAACGACACGGCGATCACCGAGCGGCAGAAGCATGTGCTGCTCGACATCTACACGTCGTTCTGTCAGCAGAACGAGGCCGAGGTTGACGAGGCAGGTAGCGACACAGAACAGGAGTCGTCGACTGAATAGAGACTCCGGCTTCTGAACACGAACGCAACCGAACCACATCCTCAGAAAGGAACACCATGGCCAAGAACACTCCCGCCAAGAACCAGCCCACCCCCGACGACCTGAAGGCGCCGTTGCTCGCCGCCGTCGGTGCCGCGGACCTCGCCCTCGAGCGGGTCAACGAGATCGTCGCCGCCCTTCGTGAGCGCGCCGACGACGCCCGCACCGACTCGCGTAGCCGCGTCGAGGAGACCCGTGCGCGGATCGACCGACTGCAGGACGACCTGCCGACGCAGTTCGGTGAGCTGCGCGACCGTCTGAGCTCCGATGAGCTGCGCAAGTTCGCCGAGACCTACGCCGAGGCCGCGCAGACCACCTACAACAAGCTCGTCGAGCGCGGTGAGGCCGCACTCGAGCGCCTGCGCAGCCAGCCCGGCTTCAGCGAGGCCGCCGGCCGGGTCGAGGGGTACACCGACCAGGCCGTCGAGCTGACCCAGGAGGCGCTGGGCAACGTGGCCGCGCAGACCCGCGCCGTCGGTGAGCGCGCCGCCAAGCTGGTCGGCGTCGAGCTGCCGAAGAAGGCCGACCAGGGTGCTGCGCCGGTGAAGAACACCGCCAAGAAGGCCCCGGCGAAGACTCCGGCCAAGACTCCGGCGAAGAAGACGCCGGCCAAGAAGGCCCCGGCCAAGAAGGCGACAGCCAAGAAGGTCACCCAGAAGTAAGGACTCGACAGCGGGTCGCAAGGCCCAAAGTCGACCGAGGGGACGTCACCCGCTTAGTCTTGAAGCGTGCAGCTCCAAGGCTTGGTGGGTTACGTCCTCTTCTTTTTGCAGATCGCCGTGCTGGTGACGACGGTGTATGCATTCGTCCATGCGGCGATGCAACGGCCGGACGCCTACCCGGCCGCCGACAAACTGACCAAGCCGGTGTGGTTGGTCATCCTCGGGGTCGCGGGGCTGCTCGCGCTGGTCCTGGGTTCCGTGCTGGGCCCCGCCATCGCAGCCGTCGCGGCCGGTGTCTACCTGGTCGACGTGCGGCCCAAGCTGCTCGAGGTCCAGGGGAAGTCCCGGTAGTGCGGCCAACCATCGCGGTCGTCGTCATGGCGGCCGGCCTCACCGTGCCTGCGCTGGCGGCCCCCGTGGCATCGGCGAATCCACCTGCCAAGCCGACGGTGCCTGCCCCGCCGTTCGTCGATCACGTCGAATGGGCCAAGTGGGGCGATTTGTCGAGCCTGCGCGTGTACCCGACCGCGGCAGGCAGGCAGGCGTCCGGGCTGGCCACTCCGGCCCAGGGCGAGATGGCCTGGGCCGAGGTGCTGGCGCTCGCGCCCGATGCGGACATCCCGGGCATGAGGCCCCAATTTGTCTGTCACTGGGAATTCGCCGAGTACTACCAACCCCGCAAGACCAGTTGGAATCTCGAGCCGTGGCGCCCCGAGGTCCCCTACGAGCAGATGGTGGAGACCGGCTGCAACCCCGGCGGTACCGAAGAGCCGTTCTGATGGCCCGCACCTACCTGCGCGACGAGGTCGCCGGACTGGTCGATCACACACTGCTCAAACCCGAAGCCACCGAGGACGACGTCGCCGCGGCCGCTGAGGAGGCTGCGGCCCTCGGCGCTTACGCCGTATGCGTGTCGCCGTCGATGGTTTCGGTCGCCAGACGGTCCGGTTCGCCGTCGCAGTTGGTGTGTGCGGTCGTCGGATTCCCTTCGGGCAAACATCTTTCGGCGGTCAAAGCCAGTGAGGCACGGCTCGCGGTGGAAGACGGCGCCGGCGAGATCGACATGGTGATCGACGTGGGAGCCGCGTTGCACGGCGACTTCGCGGCGGTGCGCGCCGACATCGAGGCCGTGCGTAGCGAGATCGGTGCGCGCGCGACGCTGAAAGTGATCGTCGAGTCCGCCGCGTTGCTCCTGCTCGCCGACGAGCAGACCCTGCTGTCCGCCTGCCGGGCCGCGGCGGACGCGGGGGCCGATTTCGTCAAGACCTCCACGGGATTTCATCCCGCAGGCGGGGCGTCGCTACGTGCCGTGGAGCTGATGGCGACGGTGGGTCCGCAGGTCAAAGCCAGTGGCGGTATCCGGACCGCCGATGACGCGATCGCGATGCTGAACGCAGGCGCCACCCGGTTGGGGCTGTCGGGGACCAGGGCGGTGCTCGAGGGCTTTCCGAAACTTGACCGCCGCCAGTAATTTACATTGGTCACCGATATTTGCCGTATAGTGACGTCCGCCCCCGACGGCTGGAACCATCGCACTCTGCGCACGGGAAACCGTGGATAGGACCTGATCATGATGACTCTAAGCGGTTTGCTTCGCCGAGCGCTGGCCGGAGCGGGGGTTACCGCGGTGCTGGCGACGGGCGCGTTCACCGCCGGCTGCGCCTCACAAGAGGAAGAGGCACCGGAGACGTCGACCACCACGACGACGACCACAACCACCACTACGGCGCCGCCTCCGCCGGCCACGCCGACGGAGAAGGCGCCGCGCGTCGATCCCAATCAGCCGAACCCGTTCTCGCCCACCGTTCATGCGCCACCGGCTCCCGGTCCGACGCCCGGCCGACACCGCGGTCCTCACGGCCAGTAGGCGCGGGGTCCACCGGCCCTGCGCCCTCCTCACCGCCGCGCTGCTGATCGCAGCGTCGGGTGCGTGTGCACCACGCACCCCGGCGGTGATCACCGGTCCCTATGCGGCACTGTTGGCGAGCTCGACCGACCTGGGCCCGTCACGTTCGGCGGACGCGCAAGTCACCGTAACGCTCGGCGGACCGCAACGTCCGGCCGCCTTGATGGGCTGGGCGAGCGACCGCGACCTCTGGGTGCGCTGGCGGCCCGGCGACAGTTGGGCGATCGTCGAGGGCGCTGCCGGGGATCTCGCGCGGGCATTCGCGATTCCGGTGCGCGACTACCGGTCTGCCAAAGGGGAGGAGTTCTACGCCTCGCCCGAACAGCCGGCGATACCGCCGCAGGTACGCGGCGACGTCACCGCGGTCGGGCGGGTGATGAGCTACACCCCGTACCGCATGAAGCGGCCCGACTTCGTTCCCCTTGACGTACCCAAGGGCGGGCTGACGCCCGACGGACTGTTGTCGGCGTACAACGCGACGCCGTTGGCGGACGCCGGCTTCACCGGCGAGGGCGCGACGATCGTCATCTTCGCGTTCGACAGCGTCGAGCAAGACGACCTCGACCTGTTCGCCGACAGCTCCGGGCTACCCCGGTTCACACCCGAGATCGTCGGCGGCAAACCGTCCGAGGTGCACGGTGAGACGGCGATGGATCTGCAAGTGGCACACGCGATTGCACCCGATGCACGACTTGTCGTGGTCAACGCCAGGCCGACGGTGGAGGGCGACGGCACGTACGAAAAGCTGGGGAGGCTGTTCGAACAGGTCGACCGCGACTACCCCGGAGCGGTGTGGAGCCTGTCGATCGGATGGGGATGCGAGGCGTTCGTCACCGCGGCGGATCTGGCTCCGGTCGAGGCGGCGTTGACGGCCGCCCAGCGGCGCGGCACCACGGCGTTCGACGCCAGCGGGGACACCGCGGGCCTGGAGTGCAAAGGCGGAGACCGATGGTCGGCTCCGCCGGGCCCCGACGACGTCGGTGTCGACGCGGTCGCCTCGCTTCCCACGATGACGTCGGTCGGAGGCACCACGTTGTCGACCGGTACGCGCGGGCAGTGGCTGGCCGAACACGCGTGGGTGGATTCCCCGCTGTCGCAGGGCAGTAGCGGCGGGGTGGCAAAGCTGTTCGCCCGTCCGGCGTGGCAGGACAAACTGGATGTCGAGCGTGACACCGAACGCCGCCGCCTGCTCCCCGACGTCTCCGCGGTCGCCGATCCGTTCACCGGTGTGCGGTTCATCTTCGGCCAGCGCGAGGTGGTCGGCGGCGGTACGTCGCAATCGGCGCCGATCTGGGCGGCACTCACCGTGCTGATGAACCAGTACCTGCTGGCCAACGGTGGACGGCAGGTCGGAAACGTCAATCCGGTGCTGTACCAGGTAGCCTCCGGGTCGCGTCTGCCCGGCTTCCGGGATGTGACCAAGGGCGGCAACGCCGTCGATCTGGCGTCACCGGGGTACGACCTGGTTACGGGCCTCGGCACCCCGAACACCGAGAACCTCGCCCGCAACATTCTCGACCTGCAGAAGACGTCGCGTTGACCGAAGCGTCACCACGCCGCCGCCGTCGGTGGCGAGATCCCTTGACGAGCACCCTGTTTCCGCATGTGGCTGCTTCGTCAAGGACGACGTTCGGGCTGGCGCTGGCAGCGCTGGCGGTGATGCTGGTCGGGTTCGCGGTGCTGCGTTGGCAGGCGCCGCTGATCGCGATCGGAGCGCTCGGTGTGGCGCTGGTGTTCGTCGTCTATCTGCGTCAGGCAGGTCACGACGTACCGGCACGGCAGTTGGTGCTGACCGCTGCGCTGGCTGCGGCACTCGGCGCCGCGTGGGCATTGGCAACCGGCAGCATCGTGGCCGAGTCTCACGACGTCGCACTCAGCGGCGGTGAGCTGGATCGCGAGAAACTGTTGGTAGGCACCGCGATACCGGTTGGCGGTGCGCTCGTGATGCTCATCCCGCCGGCAGTGCTGCGGTTGCGCCGCGGGGCGACCCGAATGCCGCTCGACGGCTACGCGGTCGGCGCGTTGAGCGCCGTGGTGTTCACGTCGGCAGCGACTTTGGTCAGACTGGCCCCGCAGTTCGCGACCGGCGTCAGGGCTGAAGACCTGTGGGTCAGCGCGCTTCTGGCGCAGGCCGGTATCCAGGGGTTGACCCTGCCGCTGACCGCGCTCACGCTCGGCGGACTCGTCGGCATCGCGCTGTGGGAGCGCCGTCGGAAGATGACCGTCGCGAGTGTGGTTGTGGCACTGGTGCTCTACACGGTCATGGGTGTCACCGAATACACCCCGGTCCCGCACATCGTGCACTTGATCGTGCATCTCGTGATCGCCGCTGTCGCACTGGCTGCGCTGCGCAGTGGACAGCGGGCCCTGGCTCCGGAGCGACCGGTGCGGAGCCTCGAGGAAGGCATGGGCCGCGCGCGGGTGCTTGTGACGCTGGGTGCGGGCGCCGCCATCGCGGTGACGGCCGGTGTGGTGGCGGCCGTAATCACCACCCCCGACATCCCGAAGATCGTGTGCCCCCCGGATTGTGGACGCCCACCGATCGGCGAGCTCATCGAATCCAACCCGCGGTTCTACGCCGCCGACGGGTCGTTCTCCGTCCAATACCCGGGGCCCGGCAGCGCGTACGAGGCCACCCTCCTTCCCGATGGAGTCGAGCTCCACTTCACCGGCGGCGACACCGGCATGCTCGAGCTGTTCGGTCTGCCCGCCGAGAACCGGACCGCCAAGCAGGTCGCCCAGGGCCTGATCGACGAGTACTACCCCGACGCCACAACGGAATACGAAATCCCCAACGCGATGGTCGGCTACGAACCCGGCTACGGCGTCGTCGCCGACGACTATCCGCAGGACGCCAGCGGCAGCTTCACCCGGCTCCGGCTGATCGTGATGGTTGCGGTCAAAAACGATGTCGCGCTGGTGGCCTCGGCCATCGGCCCCTACCGCGAATTCACTCCCGACTTCGGCACCGGGCATCCATCGGGTGCGAACCTGCAGCTGGCGATAGATATGGGCAAGTACGTCAACAGTTTCCGCTGGACCGGTGTCACCGACTGAGGGTCACAGCTCGGCGAAGCACGGATCCTGCTGACCCTTCGGGATGTCGGCGTTGCGGGTCGAGAACCGGCTCACCACACCGTCATCGGTGACCTCCACCGAATCGGCTTTGATGTTCATCGGGTAGTTCTTCGTCAGCTCGGAGGTGAACGCGTCCAACGCCGGCTGCACGGCTTCGCGCGGCAGCGTGAAGCCCAGCCCGGTCAGCTCGATCACCTGCAGCGAGATTCCGCCGTCGGCGACCGTCGGCCGCGCCCTGATCGAGCCGAGCGCACCTTCCAACTCGATCGTGTCGTCGGACGGGTTGGTCGTGACCCCGCTGACGAATGCGCCGATGAGTGGGATCGAATCGGAGATGGTCTGCCGGATGCCCTCCGATGACCAGTTGATATCCGCGACGAGCGAGCCGACCGTGCCGCCCGAGGTGGCCGTGTCCTCGAGGCGGACGTCCTCGATGGTCAACTCGACCTTCATACCCTTGGCGTCGCGGATCTGATTGCCGGCGGTCTCGATGTGGATGTTCGTGTAGTGGCCGGACATGTGCTGGATCAGGAACGGCGGCATGACGCCGAACGATGCGCTGGCCTCGTCTTCGACGACGCATGACGTGACGCCCGCGACGACATCGTTCGCGCGGTTGCGTGCGTACAGTTCTCCGGCCAGCACGCCCGCCAGCACCAGAGCCACCACGATGACGACCACCAGCACGATCGACAGGGGATCGCGCAACAGGCTCCTGAGTTTCGACTCGGAGCGCGGCGGCTCGCCCTGGCCAGGTTCATTCGGTCCCTGGGGTCCCGGCGGCGGCCCCTGTGGCGGAGGCCCCTGCGGCGGCGGGGGTGCCTGGTCCTGCTGGGGTGGGGGGACCTGGCCCTGCGGCGGCGACGGCTGGTTCGGGCGGGCCCACGGGTCAGTCACGAGCGCGATTCTGCCTTACCGCGACGAGCGAAGTCCGCGCGGTTGCGCAGAACCGCGACCGTCTCGCGTACCTTGCGGCCGTCCTCCAGGTCGATGTCGGTCACCAGCAACTGCGGGTCGTCACCGGCGCTGACCAGCACGTCACCGGTCGGGGACGCCACCAGGCTGCCTCCCACGCCGGTCGGGCCGAGCGCGGCGATGTCGGGTTCGGGACAGCCCTGGTCGACGGCGGCGACGAAGCCGGTCGTGTCGATCGCCCGAGCCCTCGCCAGCAACGTCCACTGGTCGAGCTTGCCCGGTCCGCTGCCCCACGATGCGTGCACGGTGATCAGCTGTGCACCACGTTCGGCCAGCTCGACGTAGAGCTCGGGGAACCGGACGTCGTAGCACAGCGTCAACCCGACACCCACGCTGTCGACCTCGATCAGGACCGGCTCCTGGCCGGGCGCGACCGTCTTGGACTCCTTGAACCCGAACGCGTCGTAGAGGTGGATCTTCTCGTAGTGCGCGTCGATGCCGTCGCCGGCGGCGATCAGCGTGTTGAGAACGCGCCCGTCACCGGAAGGCACGAACATTCCCGCCACGACGACGATGCCCATCCGCTCGGCGATGGCCCGCACGGCCGAGGCCCACGGCCCGTCGAGCGGTTCCGCGACCGGGGCGAGCGGCACCCCGAACCGGCACATCGTCGCCTCAGGAAACAGCACCATCCGCGCGCCAGCGTCTGCGGCGCGGCGGGTGTAGTCCTCCACGACCGCGAGGTTCGCCGACGGGTCGGTGCCGCTGAGGATCTGCGCGAGGGCAATCCGCATACGGCCCAGCCTACGGCGTCAGCGGTTACGGCCCCCGGCTTCAGAAAGGCGCGACGGTCGACCAGGGCACGGTGAGCACCCCGTCGCGCATCCGGCGTCGCGCGGATGCCACAGGAAAACCGTTGTCGCGCAATAACTCCAGCATCGCACGCCACCGGACCCGCGGACCGAATACGCCGTGGCCCGCGACGCTGGCCCACGCGCGATCGGCAGCGGTCAGCAGCGTGTGCACGGGCTGACCGTCGACGTTGTGGTGAATCAGCGCCTTCGGAAGCCGCTCGGCCAGGTCAGATGGCCGTTCGATCGCGAACGGGTCGCATGCCAGCGTCAGGCTCAGCGGCCCGTCGGCGTCCAGCAGAATCCAGCAGGCTCGCCTGCCGATCTCATCGCAGGTGCCGTCGACGATGAGACCACCGGACGCCAGCCGCCGCTGCATCGTCGACCAGGCCTGGTGAACCGCTTCGACGGGATACTGCCGCAACACGTTGAACGCCCGCACCAGGACCGGCCGCATCCCCGCCAATTCAAAACCGCCGAGGCCGAACTGCACCGCGGGGACCCCCGCCGCCTGTGCCGCCTGCACGCGGTCAGGATCGATCTCCAGGCCCACGACGCGAATATCGTTGCGCACCACCCGCAGCCGGGCGGCGAGCTCCAGCGTCGTCACCGGCAGTGCGCCGTAACCGAGATCGATGACCAGCGGATCCTCGGCAGCGGCCAGGGCGGCGCGGACCCGCGGCGCGTGCACGAGCCAGCGGTCACTGCGGCGCAACCGGTTGTGGCCGGTGGTGCCCCGGGTCAGCTGACCGATGGGCCCGCTCATGACCCGAGTGTATGGCCCGGTGGCGGTTCTGCGTCACCGCCCTCGGCGGTACCACCACTTGACGCTGCGCCTCAAGCGTTTTCGGCGATCCACAGGGTGGTGAAGTGCTGCTCGGCGATCAGCAGGTCGACGAGCTGGCCGCCGATGAAGTTCTCAATCTTGCCACCCACCAACGGGACTCGCACCTCTACCTCGACGGTGAATCGCAGCCGCGAACCGCCGCCCACCGGCGCCAGCATCGCCGTGCCCGTCAGGTTCGCAGGCGCGCCGGGGATCGACCCCTTGACCGTCGCGGTGGCCTGCCCGTCGAGCACCGGGCTCCACGCCTCCTCGCGCACGAAGCTCAGGTCCCCGCGGTGGAACTGGGTCACCACACCGGGCAGCCGGTCGGCGCGCAACGTCTGCGTCGTGACGACGTCGATGCCGCCCTGGTCGTCGACGACCATCGAGTCCAGCGAGTACATGTCGGCGCCCGAATCGGTCAGCCGCGCGAGCCAGTACCGCTCGTCGCCGAACGCCCGGTGGACCTGCTCGACGGTTCCCCCGTACTCGGCGGCCATGTCGAATGAGCGCGGCATAGCTGGTCAGGCTACCGTTACCGCCCGTGGTCGGTTCGCAGCTAGGGGGTGCCTCCGTCGAGGAGCGGGTGCCGCTTGCGCCGCTGACCACGCTGCGGGTCGGACCCGTCGCGCGACGGCTGATCACGTGCGACACCACGCAGAAGGTCATCGACGTGGTCCGCGCGCTCGGTCCCGGCGACGACGCGCTCGTTCTGGCGGGTGGCTCGAACGTCGTGCTGTCCGACGAGCTGACCGACCTGTCGGTGATCCATCTCGCCAACACCGAGATCACCGTCGACGGTGATGTGCTGCGCGCCGAGGCCGGTGCGGTGTGGGACGACGTCGTGGTCACCTCGCTGGCACACGGGCTCGGTGGCCTGGAGTGCCTGTCGGGGATACCGGGGTCGGCCGGGGCCACACCGGTACAGAACGTCGGCGCGTACGGCACCGAGGTGGCCGACGTCATCCGACGAGCGCGCCTGCTGGACCGTCGCACCGGAGAAGACCGCTGGGTCCAAACCGAGGCACTGCGGTTCGGCTACCGCACCAGCGTCCTCAAATACGCGCACGACGCGATCGTGCTCGAGGTGGAGTTCGCGCTGGACCCGGCCGGGCGCAGCGCACCGCTGCGCTACCGCGAACTGGCCACCGCGCTGGGCGCCGAACAGGGCACACGCGCCGATCCGCTCGAGGTCCGCGAGGCGGTGCTGGCACTGCGGGCGAGCAAGGGCATGGTGCTCGACGCCGACGATCACGACACCTGGAGCGTGGGCTCGTTCTTCACCAACCCCGTCATCACGACCGCGGAGTTCGAGCGGCTCCGCGCCTCGGTCGACGGACCGGTGCCCAACTATCCGGCCCCCGACGGAGTCAAACTGGCCGCGGGGTGGCTGGTCGAGCGGGCCGGCTTCGGCAAAGGCCATCCGGGCGAAGGCGCCGCCGCCCGGCTGTCGACCAAGCATGCGCTGGCGCTGACCAACCGCGGCGGCGCCACCACCGCCGACGTGATCGCGCTGGCCAGGACGGTACGTGACGGCGTCCGAACGAAATTCGGGATCGAGCTCACAGCCGAGCCTGTCCTGATCGGGTGCTCGCTGTAGGTACGCTCGATTCACGTGAGTAGAGCAGAACCCCTACCGCCGGGGTTCAACCGGCGGCGCGCCCTGGCCGCACTGGCGGTCGGCGTCGTCGCGCCGGGCGTGCTGGCCGCGTGCGGCTCCAAGGACGACGGGTCTTCGGCGTCGCAGGACGGTGAAGCGTCCGGAGCCCCCTCGCTGGACTTCACGCCGGCAAACGCCGCGACCGACGTCTCGCCGACCGCGCCCGTCGGTGTCCAGGTCGCCGACGGTTGGTTTCAGCGGGTCTCGTTGACCAACCCCGACGGGAAGGTCGTCGCCGGTGCGCTCAACCGCGACCGCACCGAGTTCACGATCACCGAACCGCTCGGCTACGGCGTGCAGTACACGTGGAAGGGCTCGGTTGTCGGCCGAGACGGCAAGGCGGCGCCCGTCGAGGGCTCGTTCTCCACGATCAACCCCAGCACTCAGGTGAGTGGGCGCTTCCAACTCGGCGACGGTCAGGTCGTCGGGGTGGCGGCGCCGGTCATCCTCCAGTTCGACGGACCGATCAGCGACAAGGCCGCCGTCGAGAAAGCGCTCACGGTCACCACCGATCCGCAGGTGGAAGGCAGCTGGGCGTGGCTGCCCGACGAGGTCGGCGGGTCGCGCGTGCACTACCGCACCCGCGAGTACTACCCGGCGGGCACCAAGGTGAACGTCGACGCGAAGCTCTACGGCGTGCCGTTCGGCGACGGCGCCTACGGCGCGCAGGACATCTCGCTGCACTTCGAGATCGGCCGTCGTCAGGTGGTCAGGGCCGACGCACCGTCGCACCGCATCCAGGTTCTCGACGGGGCTGGCGCGGTGGTCATGGACTTTCCCTGCAGTTACGGCGAAGGCGATCTGGACCGCAACGTCACCCGCAGCGGCATCCACGTCGTCACCGAGAAGTACAGAGACTTCTACATGACCAACCCGGCCGCGGGCTACGCCAACGTGCACATGCGGCATGCGGTACGGATCTCCAACAACGGCGAGTTCATCCACGCCAACCCGGCCAGCCTGGGTTCTCAGGGCAGCAGCAACGTCACCAACGGCTGCATCAACTTGTCACCGGCCGATGCCGAGCAGTACTTCAACAGCGCGATTTACGGCGATCCCGTCGAGGTCACCGGCACGCGCATCCAGTTGTCCTACGCCGACGGCGACATCTGGGATTGGGCCGTGCCGTGGGAGGAGTGGAAGTCGATGTCGGCGCTGTCGGACGCGAACGCTCCGGACATGCCGAGCACCGCGCCCGCGACGCCGTCGGGCGCACCCGAGCCGGTGAGCGGCCGTCCGGGCGGGTGACGTTCACAGTGTCAGCACGCCCGGCGGCTGACCCGCCTACTGAGCGTCGGTGCTGAACAGATACCAGCCGCCGTCGCCCGGGGCGCAGAACCAATACGGGTAGGCCCGGTCGAAGTTCGGATCGTTCCAGACGATGGGGGCGTCCGACTGGCATTCGGCCTCGGTGGGCCAGAACCACGGCTGCCCGTTCGCGTCGGTCTCCAGGTAATCAACGGCATGGGCCGTTCCCGCTGCGCCCATCAAGCCCGCGAACGCCAGTCCAGCGGCCGCGATTGCCTTCTTCATGTCATCCCACCCTGTCCAGTTGAATTGATTTCGAGTGGAAGATAACGTCCCGCGGCTTAATGATCTACGCGAACGTAAAAAGCAGATCTTCAGAGCTTCCGGTTGAACCGCGATCCGCTGGACCCGCTGACCTGATCGCGCGGCCGGACCACGATCAGGTCGAGATCGACGTGCGATGGCCTGCTGGCGACGAAGCTGATGATCTCGGCGATGTCTTCGGCCACCAGTGGAGTGACGCCCTCATACACCTTGGCCGCGCGGTCCTCGTCGCCCTCGAACCGGTTCAGCGAGAAGTCCGTCTTCACCATGCCGGGCGCAACTTCGGTGAGCCGCACCGGTTTTCCGAGCAACTCGCTGCGCAGCGTGCGGTGCAGCACGCCCTGCGCGTGCTTGGCAGAGGTGTAGCCGCCGCCGTTGTCGTAGATCTCCACCGCCGCGATCGAGGTGACCGTGACGATCAGCCCGTCGCCCGACGCGATCAGCTTCGGCAGCAGCGCGCGGCTCACCAGCAGCGTGCCGAGCACATTGACTTCCCACATCCAGCGCCAGTGCTCGACGTCGGCCTCGGCAACCGGATCCAGCCCGAGGGCCCCGCCGGCGTTGTTGACCAGCACATCCACCCGGTCCACCGCCGCCGCCAACGCCGACACGGACTCCTCAGATGTGACGTCCGCCACAATCGCGGTGCCGCCGATCTCTTCGGCCAGGGCCTTGAGTGGCGCCTCGCGCCGGGCCACGCACACCACGTGAAAGCCAAGGGCTGCAAGGGTTCTCGCGGTCGCTTCACCGATTCCCGCGCTTGCGCCGGTGACCACCGCGACACGACCGTCGGCCTGGAAAGTCGTCATCTGCCCAACCTTAGTTGGCGTGCTAAGTTCACCTCGTGTTGTCCAGTCAGGCCTGTATGCGGCGTGCGTGTTGCTGTTGCACGCCTCGCCGCGCCTGACTGTTTGAAGACGACATCTCTGTCCTTCTGAATCGCCGGGTGTGGCCCGAACACCGCCGCCGGCCGAATTCTCCCCAAGGACAAGCAGATGAGCACTCCCGTCGCCACCACCCTCTCCGCCAAGCGCCCCGTGCGCAGCGCGCAGCATCCCAAGCAGACGCTGACGTTCGTCACCGGCCGGCACCGCCAGGCCCGCACGCGGATCGTCGCGCCGTCACTGAAGGTCGCCGACGCGGCCGCCGCCTCGGTGTTCAGTGCGGCCCGCCAGCGCGGACCCATCGCCCGTGACGCGATCGCGCGGGTCACCGGGCTGAGCATCGCGACCGTCAACCGCCAGGTCACCGCGCTGCTGGAGGCCGGTGTGCTGAGGGAGCGCGCCGACCTCGCGGTCTCCGGCGCGATCGGCAGGCCCCGAGTGCCTGTCGAGGTGAACCACGAGCCCTACCTCACGCTCGGCGTCCACATCGGCGCGAAGACCACCAGCATCGTCGCCACCGACCTGTTCGGGCGCACCCTCGACGTGGTGGAGACGCCGACCCCGCGGGGTCCGCAGGGCGCGGCGCTGACGTCGCTGGCAGGCAGCGCCCGCCGATACCTGAGCCGCTGGCACCGCCGGCGCCCGTTGTGGGTCGGTGTGGCGGCCGGCGGTGTCGTCGACAGCGCGACCGGCTACCTGGACCACCCGCGACTCGGATGGTCGGACGCGCCGGTCGGTCCGGTGCTCGCCGAGGCGATCGGACTGCCGGTGTCAGTGGCCTCGCATGTCGACGCGATGGCGGGCGCCGAACTCCTGCTGGGGGCACGCAGGCAACCGTCGACCACGTGGCCAGAAACGCTCCTCGCCCCCGCGGGCACGAGCCTGTACGTCTATGCCCGCGAGACCGTCGGCTACGCGCTGTCCATCGGCGGGCGCGTGCACTCCCCGGCCAGCGGTCCCGGTACCATCGCCGCACTGCCCGCGAGCTCCGAATTGCTCGGCGGCACCGGCCAATTGGAGTCGACCGTCAGCGACGAGGCCGTATTGATCGCCGCCCGCAAGGCGCGCGTCATTCCGCTCGAGGGGCCGGGCTCGACGATGCAGGCGCTGCTCAAGACCGCGCGTCAGGGCAGCCGGCCGGCGCAGGACCTGCTGGTCGAGCGTGCCCGGGTGCTGGGTGAGGCCGTCGCCCTGCTGCGCGACATGCTCAACCCCGACGATCTCGTCGTCGGCGGTCAGGCGTTCACCGAGTACCCCGAGGGCATGGCCACGGTCGAGGCCGCCTTCGCACAGCGATCCGTGATGCCCGCTCGCGAGATCCGGCTCACCGTGTTCGGCAACCGGGTGCAGGAAGCCGGCGCGGGCGTCGTGTCGCTGGGCGGGCTGTACGCCGACCCGATCGGCGCGATGCGGCGCGCGCAATCGCGCCGACCCGAAGCCAGGCCCGAGGTCCCTGCGTGACGGGGCGCCTCGGGCCGACGGTGTAGACATGTCTGTGTGCGCCTAGCAACGGATCCGTCCCGTTCTGATGCCGCCGGACTTCCGGTCCCCAGGCGCGTCGCCGTGCTGTCGGTGCACACGTCGCCGTTGGCCCAGCCCGGCACCGGCGACGCGGGCGGGATGAACGTCTACGTGCTCCAGAGCGCGCTGCAGATGGCTCGCCGCGGGGTCGAAGTGGAGATCTTCACGCGGGCGACCTCGTCGGCCGACCAACCCACCGTGCGGGTCGCTCCCGGTGTGCTGGTGCGCAACGTGGTCGCGGGCCCGTTCGAGGGGCTCGACAAGTACGACCTGCCCACCCAGTTGTGTGCGTTCACCGCGGGGGTGCTGCGCGCGGAGGCGACGCACGAACCGGGCTACTA
Source organism: Mycobacterium lehmannii (assembly GCF_001499925.1). Taxonomy (NCBI): domain Bacteria; kingdom Bacillati; phylum Actinomycetota; class Actinomycetes; order Mycobacteriales; family Mycobacteriaceae; genus Mycobacterium; species Mycobacterium lehmannii. The sequence goes on along the minus strand of NZ_LQIR01000067.1, from coordinate 61,016 downwards.
CGACATCGTCCATTCGCACTACTGGTTGTCGGGTCAGGTCGGCTGGCTGGCGCGCGACCGCTGGGCGGTGCCGCTCGTGCACACCGCGCACACGCTGGCCGCGGTCAAGAACGCCGCCCTGGCCGAGGGTGACTCACCCGAACCGCCGCTGCGCGCGGTCGGTGAGCAGCAGGTCGTCGACGAGGCCGACCGGTTGATCGTCAACACCGAACATGAAGCGCAGCAACTGGTTTCGGTACACAACGCCGATCCGGCGAGGATCGATGTGGTGCACCCCGGCGTCGACCTCGAGACGTTCACACCCGGGGACCGCAACGCCGCGCGTGCCGCGCTGGGACTCGGCACCGACGAGCAGGTGGTCGCGTTCGTCGGGCGCATCCAGCCGCTGAAGGCGCCCGACGTCGCACTGCGCGCCGCGGCCAAACTGCCGGGCGTCCGCGTGCTGGTGGCCGGCGGCCCCTCCGGCTCCGGGCTGCAGGCCCCCGACGGGCTGATTCGACTGGCCAACGATCTGGGTATCTCGGACCGGGTGACGTTCCTGCCGCCCCAGTCGCGCGAACAGCTGGTCAACGTGTACCGGGCCGCCGACCTGGTGGCCGTACCCAGCTATTCGGAGTCTTTCGGCCTGGTCGCGGTCGAAGCTCAGGCATGCGGGACGCCGGTGGTGGCCGCCGCGGTCGGCGGATTGCCGGTCGCGGTGCGCGACGGTGTCACCGGGACACTGGTCGACGGGCACGACGACGGCGACTGGGCGCACGCCATCGGCGATGTGCTGGGCCGCGCCGACGCTCTGAGGCCCGCGGCCGCGGCCCACGCGGCGACGTTCTCGTGGGCCCGCACCGTCGACGCGCTGTTGGCCAGTTACGGCCGCGCCGTCGCCGACTACCGGGCACGTCACCAGATGCGAGACGGCGCGCGCCGTACGGGTCGGCGGTTCTCGCGGCGGCGGGGGGTGCGGGCATGACCGACGCGGCGAAGGTCATCGAAGAGGCGTGCAAGGAGAACGGCCTGGTCTGCACGTATCACGAAGGTGCGCGCGGCGGGTTGGCCGGCATCATCGTCGAACTGCCCGGCGAGCGACGGCTCAAGACCAACACGATCCTGTCGATCGGCGAGCACTCGGTACGCATCGAGGCGTTCGTCTGCCGCAAGCCCGACGAGAATCACGAGGGCGTCTACCGGTTCCTGCTCAAGCGCAACCGCCGCCTCTACGGGGTCGCGTACACGCTCGACAACGTCGGCGACATCTACCTCGTCGGGCGGATGTCGCTGGAATCGGTGACCTCCGACGAAGTCGACCGGATCCTCGGTCAGGTGCTCGAAGCCGTCGACAACGACTTCAACACGTTGTTGGAGTTGGGATTTCGCTCGTCGATCCAGAAGGAGTGGGAATGGCGGGTGTCGCGCGGCGAGTCGCTGAAGAATTTGCAGGCGTTCGCCCACCTGATCGACGACGAGGACGACTGACCCTTTCGCCCAGACCGACGTTTTGGCGGGTTTTTTCGACCGGATTCCACCATTTCGTCGGTCTCGGTACGGGGGGTGGGCGATCCGTCTGCCGTGAGAGGATTGTGCCATGTCTGATTCCCGGGGTGACTGCACGCTGATCCTGCTCCGCCACGGGCAGAGCGACTGGAACGAGAAGAACCTGTTCACCGGCTGGGTCGACGTCGACCTCACCGAGAAGGGCCGCGCCGAAGCGGTCCGTGCCGGCGAGCTGATAAAGGAACTCGATCGCCAACCCGACGTGGTCTACACCTCGCTGCTGCGCCGCGCGATCACCACCGCGAATCTGGCCCTGGACAAGGCCGACCGGCACTGGATCCCGGTGCACCGCGACTGGCGCCTCAACGAGCGCCACTACGGCGCGCTGCAGGGTCTGAACAAGGCCGAGACCAAGGAGCGCTACGGAGACGAGCAGTTCATGGCGTGGCGGCGCAGCTACGACACCCCGCCGCCACCGATCGAGCCGGGCAGCACCTACAGCGAGGACGGCGACCCCCGCTACGCCGACCTGCCCGACGGTCCGCCACGCACCGAATGCCTCAAGGACGTCGTCGAGCGGTTCGTGCCGTACTACACCTCGACGATCGAACCGGACCTGCGCGCGGGTAAGACCGTGCTGATCGCCGCGCACGGCAACTCGCTGCGCGCCCTGGTCAAGCACCTCGACGGGATGTCCGACGAGGACGTCGTCGGCCTCAACATCCCGACCGGCATCCCGTTGCGCTACGACCTGGACTCCGATCTGAAGCCGAGGATCATCGGCGGCACCTATCTGGATCCCGAGGCCGCCGCCGCCGGCGCGGCAGCCGTCGCCGCACAGGGCGCCAAGTAGTCCGTCAGCCGTCCCAGGCGAACGGACGGTGAACAGCGGGGGTCCGGAGCCCGAATTTCGGTGTTTCGGTATGTGAGTTGTCCCGTTTTGGCCGCACGCTGCTGGGATGACGTTCACCGGGTGCGTACGATTTCGGCGTGAGTGTCGTTTGGGCACTGCTGCTGGCAGCGGTGGTCGCACTGCTCGCTCTGGGAGCCGGTATCGCGCTCGGGGCGCGTTTGAGCCCCCGCCTCACCGATCGCAGACAGCGTCGCACCACCGCGCAGAGCGGGGTCACGGTTTCACAGATGCTCTCCCACATCGCATCGCGGGCGCCCACGGGAATCGTGGTGGTCGACCACTTCCGTGACGTCGTCTACGCCAACGACCGGGCCCGCGAGCTGGGACTGGTTCGCGACCGGCTGCTCGACGAGCGGGCCTGGCGGGCCGCCGAGCGCACACTGGCCACCGGCCAGCCCGGCGATGTCGACCTCACGGCACACAAGCGCGTCAACCCCGGCCGGTCCGGCCTGTCGGTGCGCGGACACGTTCAGCTGCTGACCGACCAGGACCGCCGCTTCGCCGTCGTCTACGTCGACGACCACTCCGAATACGCCCGCATGGAAGCCACCCGCAGGGATTTCGTCGCCAACGTCAGCCACGAGCTGAAAACGCCGGTCGGCGCGATGGGGCTGCTGGCCGAGGCGCTGCTCGCATCGGCCGACGACCCTGAGACCGTGCGCCGATTCGCCGAGCGGATGGTCGCCGAGTCCAACCGGCTGGCCAACATGATCGGCGAGCTGATCGAGCTGTCGCGGTTGCAGGGCGCCGAGCGCCTGCCCGACCTCGCGGCCGTCGACGTCGACACCGTGGTGTCCGAGGCGCTGTCGCGGCACAAGGTGCCCGCCGACAATGCAGACATCAAGATCACCACCGACGCGCCGACCGGTTTCCGCGCCCTCGGAGACCAAGCCCTGCTGGTCACCGCGATCGCGAACCTGGTCTCCAACGCGATCGCGTACTCACCGCACGGGTCGTCGGTTTCGATCAGCCGCAGGCGGCGCGGGGACAACATCGAGATCGCCGTCACCGACCGCGGTATCGGCATTGCCCGCGAGGACCAGGAGCGGGTCTTCGAGCGATTCTTCCGCGTCGACAAGGCGCGGTCCCGGGCCACCGGCGGCACCGGGCTCGGGTTGGCCATCGTCAAACACGTGGCGGCCAACCACAACGGAAGCATCCGGCTGTGGAGTCAGCCGGGAACGGGATCGACGTTCACGCTGTCGATTCCGGCCTATCCCGATAACGAATCGGACGAACGAGAGGACCAGCGAAACCAATGACCAGTGTGCTGATCGTGGAGGACGAGGAGTCCTTGGCTGATCCCCTGGCCTTTCTTCTTCGCAAAGAGGGCTTCGAGGCCACCGTCGTCACCGACGGGCCCGCGGCCTTGGCCGAGTTCGAGCGCTCCGGCGCCGACATCGTGCTGCTCGACCTGATGCTGCCCGGCATGAGCGGTACGGATGTGTGTCGTCAATTGCGTTCGCGCTCAAGCGTTCCGGTTATCATGGTGACCGCCCGCGACAGCGAGATCGACAAGGTCGTCGGGCTCGAACTCGGCGCCGACGACTACGTCACCAAGCCTTACTCGGCCCGCGAGCTGATCGCTCGTATCCGCGCGGTGTTGCGGCGCGGCGCCGAGCACGACGACCCCGGGATCGGTGACGGCGTGCTCGAGGCCGGGCCCGTCCGGATGGACGTCGAGCGCCATGTGGTCTCGGTGAACGGACAGCCGGTCACGATGCCGCTCAAGGAGTTCGACCTGCTCGAGTACCTGATGCGCAACAGCGGCCGGGTGTTGACCCGCGGCCAGCTCATCGACCGCGTGTGGGGCGCCGATTACGTCGGCGACACCAAAACCCTTGACGTCCATGTGAAGCGGTTGCGGTCCAAGATCGAGGCCGATCCGGCCAACCCCGTGCATCTGGTCACCGTCCGCGGCCTGGGCTACAAACTCGAGGGCTGAGCCGGTCTAACCGGTAGTACCGCCCATGATCTCGAGGACGTCGAACGTGTTGACACCGGCGGTGACCGACGGGTCGCGCTCGGCGATCGCGAGCACCTCGGCGCGATCGTCGGCACGCAGCACGCCCAGCCCCCATACGCCTTCGGGGTCGGCGACCGGGCCGTAGACGACGACGCGGCCCTGCGCCAACAGCTGCTCCCAGTACTCCTGATGCGCCGCCATCGCCTGCTGCTCGACGGGCGTCATGGTCTGAGCGAAATCCGCTCGGGGCGGGATCAGCCGGAACAGGAACAGCGATGCGGCGCCCGAAGTATCGGTCATCCGGCCAGCCGGGTGGCGGGGTGCACGGCGATGAGCCCTAATCCGCTGCGCCGCTTGCACATCGCCGCGAGCTCCGCGTACGCCTTCTCGCCGAGCAGCTCGGTGAGCTCGGGGCCGTAGGACTCCCAAACCTGCCTGCTGCCGACGTGTGCGTTCGGATCGCCGGTGCAGTACCAGTGCAGGTCGGCGCCGCCTTCGCCCCAGCCGCGACGGTCGTACTCGGTGATCCACGTCTTGAGGATCTCGGTCCCGTCGGGCCGCTCCACCCACTCCTGCGTGCGACGGATCGGCAGCTGCCAGCACACGTCGGGTTTCATGGTCAGCGGTTCGACGCCGAGCTTGAGCGCCTTGCTGTGCAGTGCGCATCCGATGCCGCCTGCGAAGCCGGGCCGGTTGAGGAAGATGCAGGCGCCCTTGTACTTCCGGGTGCGCAGGTTGGGCTTGTCGTCGTAGGAGTCCATCTCGAGGTAGCCCTTCTTGCCGAGCCCCTTCTCGCGGAACTGCCAATCCTCGGCGGTCAGCGTTTTCACCGCGTCGTCGAGGCGCGCGATGTCGTCGTCGTCGGACATGAACGCCCCGTGCGAACAACACCCGTCATCCGGGCGTCCCTCCACCGTGCCCTTGCACGCCGGGGTACCGAACACGCAGGTCCACCGCGAGAGCAGCCACGTCAGATCGGCGGCGATCAAGTGCTCGGGATTGTCGGGGTCGTAGAACTCGACCCACTCACGGGCGAAATCGAGTTCGACCTCTCCGGGGTGCGGTGCAGTCACGATTCTCAACGGTAGACCCATTAAGTTGGATGAGTGCGATTAGGCGTGCTCGACGTGGGCAGCAATACCGTTCACCTTCTCGTGGTGGACGCGCGACGCGGTGGGCACCCGACGCCGATGAGTTCGACCAAGGCCTCGCTGCGCCTCGCCGAGGCCATCGACAGCGACGGCAAGATCACCCGCAGAGGCGCCGACAAGCTGATCGGCACCATCGACGAATTCGCCAAGATCGCCACGAGTTCCGGCTGTGCGGAGCTGATGGCGTTCGCCACCTCCGCGGTGCGCGACGCGAAGAACTCCGAAGAACTGCTGGCCCGGATTCTCGCCGAGACGGGGGTGGCGCTGCGCGTGCTCGCAGGCGTCGACGAGTCGCGGCTGACGTTTCTTGCGGTGCGACGGTGGTACGGCTGGAGCGCCGGACGGATCATCAACATCGACATCGGCGGCGGCTCGCTCGAACTGTCCAACGGCGTGGACGAGGAGCCGGAGGTTGCGCTGTCGCTTCCGCTCGGGGCGGGCCGGCTCACCCGCGAGTGGCTCCCCGACGATCCGCCGGGCAGGCGGCGGGTGGCGATGCTGCGCGACTGGCTGGCCACCGAGCTGGCCGACGCCGGCGCAGAGATGCTCAAGGCCGGCGCTCCCGACCTGGCGGTCGCATCGTCGAAGACGTTCCGGTCGCTGGCCAGGCTGACCGGCGCGGCGCCCTCGGGGGCGGGCCCGCGGGTCAAACGGACGCTGACCGCCACCGGCTTAAGGCAGCTCATAAATTTCATCTCTAGGATGACCGCGGCTGACCGTGCCGAACTGGAAGGGGTGAGTGCCGATCGGGCGCCACAGATCGTGGCCGGAGCGTTGGTCGCCGAGGCGAGCATGAATGCCCTCGGTGTCGAGAGTGTCGACATCTGCCCCTGGGCGTTGCGGGAGGGGCTGATTCTGCGGAGACTCGACAGCGAAGCCGATGGCAGTGGTCTCGCGGGCGGTACCCACAATCCGGCCTCAGTACAGACGTTTGTGCGTAATGCTGGACGATAGATGACGAGGCCCGAAGGCAACACACGATGACAGGACCAGAAGACGACCACAGCAACACGCGACCCATCTCGGTCGCGGAGTTGCTGGCGCGCAACGGCACGATCGGTGCCCCGCCGGTCGGCGGGCGGCGCCGTCGTCGCCGCGGCGCCGACTCCGTTACCGTCGCCGAACTGACCGGTGAGATCCCGATCATCCGTGACGACGACGCACCCGCCACGGGGCGTTCGGCCGCCGCGACGGTCGAGGCCCCCGCCGAACCCGAGCCCGTCGCACCCGCCGAGGCCGTGGACGCCGAACCCGCCACCGAGGCTGCTGAGGCCGCCCCCGCCGAGACTGCCGAGACTGCCGAGGCCGCTGCCGCCAACGGCGCCGTCGACCACACCGAGGAGACGGTCGAGGAGGAAGCCCTCGAGGTCCCCGAAGACGAGCCTCTCGAGGCCTCCGACACCGAAACTTCCGACGTCGACTCCGAGGCCGTCGAGGACGCGGCCGGCGCCGCGGCCGGCGCGGACGTGGACACCGACTACGCCGATGCCGTCTCCGACTACCAGACCCACATCGAGCAGCGCGACGCCGACGAGGACCTCGACTTCTTCGCCCCGCCGCGGCGCTCGACCTTCGCGCGCCGGCGCTTCGGCATGCTCGGTCGCAGCGCACCGGCAGAACCCAGCGATGCCCAGGTCGGCGCCGAGGAGATGAGCCCCGACCCGGTCGACTGGGCCGATCCGGACGCCGACGGGGACGAGGCCGCCGACGCGGCGGTCGCCGTGGCCGAGCCGGAGCACGACGATGAGCGCGACGACAGGCCGTCCTACCTGCGTTCTCCCGACGACGCGCTGTTCGGCGGTCCCGACGTCGACGACGATGTCGCCCGGCCGAACAACGGCCTGAGCCCGGCCGACGTCGACCTCGACGAGGAGGACGCCCCGCGTTCGGGTGCGATGTCGTCGTTCCTGCGCGGGGCGATGGTCGTCGGGCAGTGCGTGGTCGCGGTCGCGTTCGGCGCCGGGCTGTTCATCGCCTTCGACCAGCTGTGGAAGTGGAACAGCATCGTCGCGCTGGTACTGGGCGTGCTGGTGATCCTGGGCCTGGTGGTCGGCGTGCGCGTGGTCCGCAAGACCGAGGACATCGGCAGCACACTGATCGCCGTCGCGGTCGGCGCGATGGTGACATTCGGGCCGCTGGCACTGATGCAGGCGGCTTGAGGCGCCCAATCACCCGTGCGTCCAGCCATTAAGGTCGGTCTGTCGACGGCCTCGGTCTACCCGCTGAGAACCGAGGCGGCCTTCGAATACGCAGCCAAGCTCGGCTACGACGGGGTCGAGCTCATGGTGTGGGCCGAGACGGTCAGCCAAGATGTCGACGCCATCGAGCAGCTGTCGAAGCGTTACGAAATGCCCGTGCTCTCGGTGCACGCACCGTGCCTGTTGATCTCCCAGCGCGTGTGGGGCGCGAACCCGATTCCGAAACTCGAACGCAGCGTGCGCGCCGCCGAGCAACTGGGCGCCCAGACCGTCGTCGTGCATCCGCCGTTCCGCTGGCAGCGCCGCTACGCCGAAGGCTTCTCCGACCAGGTGGCCGAGCTCGAGGAGTCCAGCGAGGTGATGGTCGCCGTCGAGAACATGTTCCCGTTCCGCGCCGACCGCTTCTTCGGGGCGGGTCAGACCTCGATCGAGCGCATGCGCAAACGCGGTGGCAGGCCCGGCCCGGGCATCTCGGCATTCGCGCCGTCCTACGATCCGCTCGACGGCGACCACGCCCACTACACGCTCGACCTGTCCCATACCGCGACCGCCGGCTCCGACGCACTCGAGATGGCGCGCCGCATGGGCGAGGGGTTGGTGCACCTGCACCTGTGCGACGGCAGCGGCGCCTCGACCGACGAGCATCTGGTGCCCGGCCGCGGTACTCAGCCGACGGTGGAGGTGTGCGAGATGCTGGCCGCAAGCGACTTCAACGGCCATGTGATCCTTGAGGTGACCACATCGGGTGCGCGCACCGCCGCCGAACGCGAAGCGCTGCTGGTCGAGTCGTTGCAGTTCGCGCGCAGGCACCTGCTTCGCTGACACACCCTGACCTCGTTCCCAACTCGCTTCCAGAAGGATTCACCAGATGGCCGGCTCCACCCTGTTCACCGACGCCATGGCGCTCACCCACGCCGGTGACGGCGTGTATCACGGTGAGCTGAACGAACATTGGACGATCGGGCCGAAGGTGCACGGCGGAGCGATGCTCGCGCTGTGCGCGAACGCCGCGCGGACGGAGCATTCCAGGGGGCTGGAAGGATCGGCCCACGCGCGCAGCGCAGGGGACGAACCGGGGGAGCAGGCGAGTGGTGGCGTGGAACCGATCGCGGTCTCGGGAAACTTCCTGTGGGCGCCCGACCCCGGCCCGATGCAGGTGGTCACAACCGTGCGCAAACGCGGGCGTCGCGTCAGCCTGATCGACGTCGAACTCAGACAGGGCGACCGTACAGCTGTGCGGGCCGCGATCACGCTCGGCGAGCCGGAACATCATGTGACGCCGCTGCTCTCGGTCAATCCCGTGATCCCGTTGATGCAACCGGATCCGCCGCCCGGTCTCGAGCCGATCGGTGAGGGCCACCCGATGGCCGACATCGTGCACCTCGCGCGCGGCTGCGACATCCGGCCCTCGCTGACCACGATGGAACCGCGGTCCGACGGCGGCCCGCCGGTGATCGAGTACTGGGTGCGGCCCAAGGGTGTCGCCCCGGACGTGCTTTTCGCCCTGCTGTGCGGCGACGTGTCGGCTCCTGTGACGTTCGGCGTCAACCGGTTCGGTTGGGCGCCCACCGTCCAGCTGACGGCGTACCTGCGCAGCAGGCCGGCCGACGGGTGGTTGCGCGTGCTCTGCACGACCGTGCAGATCGGCCAGGACTGGTTCGACGAGGACCACATCGTCGTCGACTGCGAGGGCCACATCGTCGTGCAGACCCGCCAACTCGCGATGGTTCCGCAGGGATAGGCGGCAAGCCGCGGAGGGTGGCCGCACACGCGGTGCCCGACCGTCTGCAATGCTTCCGGCATGGCCAGAATCGCGATCGTCGGCGGTGGAAGTATCGGTGAGGCACTGCTGTCCGGGCTGCTGCGGGCCGGACGGCAGGTCAAGGACCTGGCGGTGGCGGAGAAGGATTCGGACCGGGCCCAGTACCTGGCCGACACCTATTCGGTGCTGGTGACGACGGTGGCCAACGCGGTGGACCACGCGAGCTATGTGATCGTGGCCGTCAAACCGGCCGACGTGGCCGGGCTCGTCGACGAGATCGTCGATGCGGCGACCAATGCCGAAAGTGACACGGCCGAACAGGTTTTCGTGACGGTCGCGGCCGGCGTCACCACCGAGTACTACGAGAACAAGCTGCCCGCCGGCGCGCCGGTGATCCGCGTCATGCCCAACGCGCCGATGGTCGTCGGTGGGGGAGTGAGCGCGCTGTCGGCCGGTCGCTTCGCCACCCCCGAACAGATGAAGGAGGTCTCGGCGATCTTCGACGCGGTCGGCGGGGTGCTCACGGTGCCCGAGTCCCAACTCGACGCGGTCACCGCGATCTCCGGGTCGGGGCCGGCCTATTTCTTCCTGATGGTCGAGGCGCTCATCGACGCCGGCGTCGACGCCGGGCTCTCGCGATCGGCGGCCACCGACCTCGTCGCACAGACCATGGCGGGGTCGGCCGCGATGTTGCTGGATCGCCTCGACCGGAACGCGTCCGCGGGAGGTGCCGCCGGCGGCCCGTCGGGTGCCGGAATGGACACCACGCCCGCTCAACTGCGCGCGACGGTCACCTCGCCGGGCGGCACCACCGCGGCCGGTCTGCGGGAACTGGAGAGGGGTGGCCTGCGGGCGGCCGTTGCCAGGGCGGTCGAGGCCGCGAAAAAGCGCTCTGAGCAGCTCGGAATTACATCTGAGTAATTCTTTAAATTACCCACACCCGTCGCAGTAACACCATCTGCCACGCTATTCTCCTCGTGTAAGCACGGGTCGGTGCCAGCGGTGGGGAAGCCGCTGGAACTGCCCGTGCCTGAATGATTGGGTTGCGATGACGTCTATGAACGGGCCATCCTCGCGGGATTCGGCCAGTGGGAAGTCGGCTCGGGACTCCGGATCCGACGGTCAACAGCCACGGGCGCAATTCCTCACCGTCGCCGAGGTGGCGAGCCTGATGCGGGTCAGCAAGATGACGGTGTACCGGCTGGTGCACAACGGCGAGCTGCCTGCCGTCCGGGTCGGCCGCTCGTTCCGCGTGCATGCGAAGGCTGTTCACGACATGTTGGAGAGCTCGTACTTCGACGCAGGCTGATCTCCTCCGCGTTCCCGGCGACACCGTCGCCGGCCGTTGGGCGCGTTTCGCGGTTACCTGCACAGCCCGGTAAAGTGGCCGGGTCAGTCAACGATGCTCATCGGGCAGGTAAGGCGTAGGTAGCGGAGTTCATGGGTTCAGTCATCAAGAAGCGGCGCAAGCGCATGTCGAAGAAGAAGCACCGCAAGCTGCTTCGTCGCACCCGAGTCCAGCGCAGAAAACTCGGCAAGTAATCGCCGCCCGCCGTCGCTAGGCTCACCGGACATGGATTCCGAGGGTCGTGCCAATGGAGACGTCAACGGAGCTGACCCACGCGACGCCGTGCAGTATCCGAAGGTCGTGCTGGTCACCGGGGCGTGCCGGTTCCTCGGCGGCTACCTGACGGCCAGGCTGGCGCAGAACCCGTTGATCAACCATGTGATCGCCGTCGACGCGATCACTCCGAGCAAGGACCTTCTGCGGCGGATGGGGCGCGCGGAGTTCGTCCGCGCCGACATCCGCAACCCCTTCATCGCGAAGGTCATCCGCAACGGCGACGTCGACACCGTGGTGCACGCCGCGGCGGCGTCCTACGCACCCCGCTCCGGGGGCCGCGCGACGCTCAAGGAACTCAACGTGATGGGCGCGATCCAGCTGTTCGCGGCCTGCCAGAAGGCGCCGTCGGTGCAGCGAGTGGTGCTCAAGTCCACGTCGGAGGTGTACGGCTCGACCTCGCGCGACCCGGTGATGTTCACCGAGGACACCAGCGCGCGACGGCCACCGGGGGAGGGCTTCGCCCGCGACAGCATCGACATCGAGGGCTATGCGCGCGGACTGGGGCGTCGTCGGCCCGACATCGCGGTGACCATCCTGCGGTTGGCCAACATGATCGGGCCGGGTATGGACACCGCGCTGTCGCGCTACCTCGCCGGCCCGGTGGTGCCGACGGTCATCGGACACGACGCCCGGCTCCAGCTGCTGCACGAGCAGGATGCGCTCGGGGCGCTCGAGCGCGCGACGATGGCGGGCAAGGCGGGCACCTACAACGTCGGCGCGTCCGGGATCGTGATGATGAGCCAGGCGATTCGGCGGGCCGGCCGGATCGCGTTGCCCGTGCCGCGATCGGCGCTGGCGGCGGTGGATTCGCTGAGGCGCGCGACTCGTTACACTGAACTGGATCGTGAGCAGCTGAACTACCTCAGTTATGGCAGAGTGATGGACACATCGCGGATGCGCAACGATCTCGGCTACAACCCGAAGTGGACGACGGTGGAGGCCTTCGACGATTACGTCCGAGGTCGCGGATTGACTCCGATCGTCGACCCGCGGTGGGTACGCTCAATGGAGAGTCGCGCCGTTGCCGCGGCGCAACGGTGGGGGCGCTAGGCGCATCAACTAATCGGGTGGGGAGAAGGAAACGACCGTGGCGGGCGAGTCCAAGGCGAAAGTCATTCCGCTGCATGGCAATTCAGGCCGTGCAGCGGCTCAGCGGCGTAATGCCGCACGAGCGCAGGGCTCGCGCCGACATCCCTCGCAGCTGTCGGATCCGGTAGCCGGGGCCTCCGCCGAGGAGATCGCCGCCGTCGTCCGCGAGATCGACGAGCACCGCGGCGGCGTCGCGGGCGCACCGCCGGTCGACCAGACGCCCACCGAACTGGCCAAGCAGATCACCTCGGTCGGGGAGTTCGTGCGCAAGCGGATGACGGGTGAGTACACCGTCGACGAGTTCGGGTTCGATGCCCACCTCAACAACGCAATCTTTTTGCCTTTGCTGAGAGTCTTTTTCAAGTCGTGGTTCCGCGTCGAGGTCAGCGGGATCGAGCATCTGCCCGAAACCGGCGCCGCGCTCGTGGTCGCCAACCACGCCGGCGTGCTGCCGTTCGACGGGCTGATGACGTCGGTGGCGGTGCATGACCACCACCCTGCCCAGCGCGACCTGCGCCTGCTCGCCGCCGACATGGTGTTCGACCTGCCGGTGGTCGGTCAGGCCGCCCGCAAGGCCGGCCACACCATGGCCTGCACCGCCGACGCGCATCGGCTGCTGGCCGCGGGTGAGCTGACCGCGGTGTTCCCCGAGGGCTACAAGGGCCTGGGCAAGCACTTCAAAGACCGCTACAAGCTGCAGCGATTCGGTCGCGGCGGGTTCGTGTCGGCGGCGCTGCGCACCAAGGCGCCCATCGTGCCGTGCTCGATCGTCGGGTCCGAGGAGATCTATCCGATGATCGCCGACGTCAAGCTGCTGGCCCGGTTGCTCGGCCTGCCGTACTTCCCGATCACCCCGTTGTTCCCGCTGGCGGGTCCGGCGGGCATGGTGCCGCTGCCGTCGAAATGGCACATCCAGTTCGGGGAACCGATCGAGACCGCGGATTACGACGAGTCGGCCGCCGACGATCCGATGGTCACCTTCGAACTCACCGATCAGGTGCGCGAGACCATCCAGCAGACGCTGTACCAACTGCTCACCCAGCGCCGGAACACGTTCTTCGGCTGAGCGCGCGAAGAGCCGCTAGCTCTACGAATTACTTTGCTTGGCAATCATTTTCGCGATTGCCTCGTCGCGTGCGGCCGCGATGCGCTGGCTCACCTCGTCGGCTTCGGTGTCCGACTGCGCCTCGCCCATGACCGTGACGACGCTCGTCAGGACGGGGTTGCCGTCGGCGTCGGTCACCTCGCCGCGCACCTCGGTGACGATGGCGCCGTGCGATTCGGTGACCGAATCGAGGTAGGAGTCGAAGAACAGCTTGTCGCCAGCCAGGATCGGGCGGTGGAACGTGATCTTCTGGTCGCGGTGCAGGACCCGCTCCATGTTGATCGGCACGTCGAACTGGTTGAAGATCTCCAGCTGAACGCGCCGACCGGCGACGGCGAGGAAGGTCAGCGGTGCGATCAGCGAGTCGTAGCCGTACTCGGCGGCGGCCTCTTCGGTGAAATGCGCGGGGTGCTCGTCCTTGACCGCCTGTGCGAACTCACGGATCTTCTCCCGGCCGACCTCGAAGTAATCGGGATACCGGTAGTGCGTTCCGATGATGTTCTCTGCGATTGCCATACCTGAACTGCTCCTCGGGTGCGCGCGCTGCCGTCTCTCCTCGTCGGAGTCAGCGGCGCGAGCCTATCAGCGGCTCTGGGCCACCGCCGCGACCAGAGTGGCTCGTCAGCGGCCCTCCTGGCGGCGGGAGACCACCGCCGCCAGCGCCCCTCCGGCCGCGCCGAGCGCCAGCGCCGACGGCACACCGATGCGCGCGGCCTTGCGGGCGGTGCGGAAGTCGCGGATCTCCCACCCCCGCTCACGAGCCAGGTCGCGCAGATCGGCGTCGGGGTTGATCGCCACCGCCGTACCCACCAGGGAGAGCATCGGCACGTCGTTGAAGCTGTCCGAGTAGGCCGTGCAGCGGCGCAGGTTGAGGCCTTCGCGGATGGCCAGCGAGCGCACCGCGTGCGCCTTTCCCGTGCCGTGCAGGATGTCGCCGACCAGCCGCCCGGTGAACACCCCGTCGATGGATTCGGCGACGGTGCCCAGCGCCCCGGTCAGGCCCAGCCGCTTGGCGATGGTCGCGGCCAGTTCGTACGGGGTCGCGGTGACCAGCCACACCTGCTGCCCGGCATCGAGGTGCATCTGCGCGAGCGCGCGGGTGCCCGGCCAGATCTTGTCGGCGATGATCTCGTCGTAGATCTCCTCACCGACCGCCATCAGCTCGGCCGTCGAGCGCCCCTCGATGAAGGCGAGCGCCTTACGACGGCCCGCGGCCACGTCCTCGCTATTCTCGCGGCCCGTCAGCTGGAATTTCGCCTGCGCGTAGACGAACCGCGCGATGTCGCCGTAGGTGAAGAACTTGCGGGCGGCAAGGCCGCGGGCGAAGTGCAGCAGCGAGGACCCCTGCACCAGGGTGTTGTCGACGTCGAAGAACGCCGCCGCGGTCAGGTCCGGGGGCGGTGCGGGTGGCGCCGTGGCGGCTTCGGCCACGAGGTCGGTGACGGCCGCCTCTGCGCTGGCCTCACCGGCAAGTTGCTGTTCAGCAGCTTCGCGGTCGCCGTTTCGAGACACGGATCAACCCTAAGTCACGGAGGTGGAGATACTGGCGAGGTGGAGCACCAGGTGGAGTTGCTGACTCGCGACGGTTGCACGATATGCACCGCGGCGGCGGCCCGGCTCGCGGCGCTGGCCGGCGAACTGGGCTTCACGCTGACCGTCACCGATGTCGACGCCGCCGCGGCCGCGGGCGATTCCGGGCTGCGCGCGGAGTACGGCGACCGGCTTCCGGTCGTTCTGCTCGACGGCAGCGAGCACAGCTACTGGGAGATCGACGAGCCGCGCCTTCGGGCCGACCTGGCGAAGTGACCATCAGTTTCTGCGCGAAATTGCGTTCCAGCAGGCCTCTACTCGTGATTCGGCTGCTGGAACGCAATTTCGGCGATAATGGTGGGGAATTTGGTGAGCTAACTGTTCAACGACTACCTTGGATGACGTGGTGATGAAGCCGTGAGCGTGTTGCTTTTCGGGGTTTCGCACCGCAGTGCGCCGGTGTCGGTGCTCGAGCAGCTGAGCACCGACGAGTCCGATCAGGCCAAGATCGTCGACCAGGTGCTGCAGTCCTCCCTCGTCACCGAGGCCATGGTGCTGTCGACCTGCAATCGCGTGGAGATCTACGCCGTTGTCGACGCGTTCCACGGCGGGTTGTCGGTGATCGGCCAGGTACTTTCCGAGCACTCCGGCATGAGCCTCAACGACCTGACCAAATACGCGTATGTGCGGTACGCCGAAGCGGCTGTCGAGCACCTGTTCGCGGTGGCGTCGGGCCTGGATTCGGCCGTTGTCGGTGAACAGCAGGTGCTCGGCCAGGTGCGCCGCGCGTACGCCGCCGCCGAGGCCAACCACACCGTCGGACGCACCCTGCACGAGCTCTCGCAGCGCGCGTTGGCCGTCGGCAAGCGGGTGCACACCGAGACCGGCATCGACGCCGCGGGCGCGTCGGTGGTGTCCGTCGCGCTGTGCACCGCCGAATCCAAGCTCGGCTCGCTGGCCGGTCGCACCGCGGTGGTCATCGGGGCGGGTTCGATGGGTTCGCTGGCCGCCAAACACCTGACCCGCGCGGGCGTCGACCGCATCCACGTCGTAAACCGCAGCCAGCCGCGGGCCAAGCGGCTCGCCGCCAACGTCCGGGAACTGGGCGTCGACGCGCACGCCTTCCCGTTCGACCACCTGCCGCCGCTGCTGACCGATGCCGATGTGGTGGTCTGCTGCACCGGGGCGGTGCGCCCGGTGGTCTCACTGGCCGACGTGCACCGCGGCCTCGCGCACGGCCAAGAGCCCAAGCAGCTGGTCATCTGCGATCTCGGCATGCCCCGTGACGTCGACCCAGCCGTGGCCGGTCTGCCCGGCGTCTACGTCGTCGACATGGAGCGCATCCAGCGCGAACCGGCGGCCCGCGCCGCGGCATCCGACGCCGAAGCCGCCCGCGCGATCGTCGCCGCCGAGGTCGCCACCTACCTGGCCGGTCAGCGGATGGCCGAGGTCACCCCGACCGTCACCGCGCTGCGTCAGCGCGCCGCCGACGTGGTCGAGGCCGAGCTGCTGCGGCTGGACCACCGCCTGCCGGGCCTGGACGCCATCCACCGCGACGAGGTCGCCAAGACGGTGCGACGGGTCGTCGACAAACTCCTGCACGCGCCGACTGTGCGCGTCAAGCAGCTGGCGAGTGCGCCGGGCGGAGACAGCTACGCAGAGGCTCTGCGTGAGCTCTTCGAACTCGACCAGCAGGCCGTCGACGCCGTCGCCGGACCCGAATTGCCTTTGATCGCACCAGATCTCGATAAGGCCGAGTAACGCTTGACTGTAATCCGGATAGGCACTCGCGCCAGTCTCCTGGCGACCACTCAGGCCGGTACGGTCCGAGACGCGCTCATCGCGAACGGACATGCGGCCGAGCTCGTCCCCATCTCCACCGAGGGCGACCGCAACCAGGGCCCGATCGCCGAGATCGGCGTTGGCGTGTTCACCGCGGCCCTGCGCGAAGCCATCCACGACGGCCGGGTGGACGCCGCCGTGCACTCCTTCAAGGATCTGCCTACCGCGGCTGACGCCCGCTTCGTCATCGCCGCGAGTCCCCCCCGCGAAGACCCCAGGGACGCCCTGGTGGCACGCGATGGGCTGGTGCTCGGGGAGTTGCCGCCAGGTTCTTTGATCGGCACATCGAGCCCGCGCAGGGCGGCACAGCTTAGAGCACTGGGTCTCGGTTTGGAAATCCGCCCCCTAAGAGGCAACCTGGATACCAGGTTGAACAGGGTTAGCAACGGTGATCTCGACGGCATCGTAGTCGCACGGGCGGGACTGGCCCGCATCGGGCGACTGGCCGATGTCACCGAGACTCTCGAGCCGGTGCAGATGTTGCCAGCGCCGGCTCAAGGTGCGCTCGCGGTCGAGTGCCGCGCAGGCGACACCGAGCTCGCTGCGCTGCTGGCGGAGTTGGACGACGCCGACACACGCGCCGCGGTCACCGCTGAACGGGCCCTGCTCGCCCGACTGGAGGCGGGTTGTCACGCACCGGTGGGCGCGATCGCTGAGGTGGTCGAGTCCATCGATGAGGACGGCAACGTCTTCGAAGAGGTGTCGCTGCGCGGCTGCGTGGCGGCACTGGACGGATCCGACGTGATCCGCGCGTCCGGCGTCGGCACGACCGACCGGGCCCGGGAGCTGGGGCTCTCGGTGGCCGAGGAGCTGTTCGACCTCGGGGCGCGCGAACTCATGGCGGACGCCAACTGAGCTGTAGAGCGGAGTGACTGAGATGACAGGCCAGACCAGCGGGCGGGGGCGCAAGCCGAAGCCGGGCCGCATCACGTTCGTCGGCTCGGGTCCTGGCGACCCGGGACTGCTGACGACGCGGGCGCACACGGTGCTCGCCAACGCTGCCTTGGTGTTCACCGATCCCGAGGTGCCGGAAGCGGTGCTGGCCCTGGTGGGTTGCGAACTTCCGCCCCCGTCGGGGCCCGAACCGGCTGAGGCCGCCGACAACGGCGAGGCCTCGGGTAAGGAAGCCCCGACCCTGCCCGGCGGACCGGATATCCGGTCGGCCGTCGGCGATCCGGCCGAGGTGGCCAAGACGCTGATCACCGAGGCGCGCACCGGTGTCGACGTGGTCCGGCTGGTGGCGGGCGATCCGCTGTCGGTGGACGCCGTGATCACCGAGGTGTCCGCGTTGGCGAAATCGCACCTGAACTTCGAGATCGTGCCGGGCCTGCCGGACACCACCGCGGTGCCCACCTACGCCGGCCTGCCGCTGGGATCGGCGCACACCGTGGCCGACGTCCGCGACCCCGACGTCGACTGGGCCGCATTGGCCGCCGCGCCCGGCCCGTTGATCCTGCACGCGACGGCGTCTCATCTGCCCGACGCGGCGCGCACGCTGATCGAGTACGGCCTGACCGACACCACGCCACTGGTGGTCACCGCCAACGGCACGACGTGCCAGCAGCGTTCGGTCGAGACCACCCTGGCCGGGCTGCTCGACAAGGCCACCCTGGCGGGCTCCGAGCCGGCCGGTCCGTTGGCCGGACCGCTCGTGGTGACCATCGGCAAGACCGTGGCCAACCGCACCAAGCTGAACTGGTGGGAGAGCCGCGCCCTGTACGGCTGGACCGTGCTGGTGCCCCGTACCAAGGACCAGGCCGGCGAGATGAGCGAGAAGCTGGTGGGACACGGTGCGCTGCCGATCGAGGTCCCGACCATCGCCGTCGAGCCGCCGCGCAGCCCCGCTCAGATGGAGCGCGCGGTCAAGGGACTGGTCGACGGCCGGTTCCAGTGGGTGGTGTTCACCTCCACCAACGCGGTGCGTGCGGTGTGGGAGAAGTTCAACGAGTTCGGTCTCGACGCCCGGGCGTTCTCGGGTGTGAGGATCGCCTGCGTCGGCCAGGCCACCGCCGACCGGGTACGGGCGTTCGGCATCAATCCCGAGCTGGTTCCGGCGGGTGAGCAATCGTCGCTCGGCCTACTCGACGAATTCCCGCCGTATGACGACGTTTTCGACCCGGTGAACCGCGTGCTGCTGCCGCGCGCCGACATCGCCACCGAGACGCTGGCCGAGGGTCTGCGTGAGCGCGGCTGGGAGATCGAGGACGTCACGGCATACCGCACGGTGCGCGCCGCGCCACCGCCTGCGCACACCCGCGAGATGATCAAGACCGGTGGCTTCGACGCGGTCTGCTTCACCTCGAGCTCCACGGTGCGCAACCTGGTCGGTATCGCGGGCAAGCCGCACGCGCGCACCATCGTCGCGTGCATCGGGCCCAAGACCGCCGAGACCGCAGCGGAATTCGGTCTGCGCGTCGATGTGCAGCCCGAGGTGGCCGCCGTCGGACCGCTGGTGGAGGCGCTCGCGGAGCACGCCGCCCGGCTGCGGGCCGAGGGCGCACTGCCGCCGCCGCGTAAGAAGAGCCGCCGCCGCTGACCGCAACACCGAAGGTGGGTTTGCATGGGCTTTCCTAGGCATCGCCCCCGCAGGCTGCGCACGACTCCGGCGCTGCGGCGACTCGTCGCCGAAACCACCTTGGAGCCACGGCAACTCGTGTTGCCGATGTTCGTCGCCGACGGTATCGACGAGCCACGCCAGATCTCGTCGATGCCCGGCGTCGTCCAACACACCCGCGACTCGCTGCGCCGCGCCGCCGCCGACGCGGTGGCCGCCGGTGTGGGTGGCCTGATGCTGTTCGGCGTGCCGCGCGACGCGGACAAGGATCCCACCGGCTCCGTCGCCGTCGCCGAAGACGGCATCCTCAACGTCGCCCTGCGCGACCTGGCGAGTGACCTCGGTGACGACACCGTGCTGATGGCCGACACCTGCCTCGACGAGTTCACCGACCACGGCCACTGCGGAATCGTGGACGCGTCGGGCCGGGTTGATAATGACCTGACCAACAAGCGCTACGTGGAACTCGCTGTGGCGCAGGCGGATTCGGGCGCACACGTGGTCGGGCCGAGCGGAATGATGGACGGCCAGGTGGCCGCGATCCGCGACGGGCTGGACGCCGCCGGGCACACCGACACCGTCATCCTGGCGTACGCCGCGAAGTTCGCCTCCGGTTTCTACGGGCCGTTCCGGGAAGCGGTGGGATCGAGCCTGCGCGGCGATCGTCGCACGTACCAACAGAATCCGGGCAACGCGCGCGAGGCGTTGCACGAGGTGGAACTCGACATCGACGAAGGCGCCGACATCGTCATGGTCAAGCCCGCGATGGGCTACCTCGACGTGGTGCGCGCGGCCGCCGACCTGTCGCCGGTGCCCGTGGCCGCCTACCAGGTCTCCGGTGAGTACTCGATGATCAGCGCCGCAGCCGCCAACGGCTGGATCGACCTACAGGCGGTGGCTCTGGAGACGCTGACCAGCATCCGGCGGGCCGGGGCAGACATCGTGCTGACGTACTGGGCGGCCGACGTCGCCGGTTGGCTGGCGTGAATCCGGAACCGCAGGGCCACCCGGATGAGGCCGGCCAGCAGCCCGAGTCGGGTGGCCGCCCGGACGACGTCGACACCGGCTTCTGGCTCTGGGTGGTCGCGCTCGTCCTGATGGTCGTCGGCCAGGTCGTCGACCTGCTGGTCAGCGAACGCGCCGACGGCCTGCCCGCACCGGTGCTGGCCCTCTCGGCGGTGTTCATCGTGATCCTCGGCGCCGTGGCGCTGACGTTCCAATTCCTGATGCGCCAGGGGTACCGGTGGGCCCGCACCGTGCTGACCGGCGCAGGTGTCGCGGCGGTCGTGTACGCCGTGAGCAGCCTGTTCGGCGAGGAACGGCCGCCGGCGGCCGCGCTCGCCTACGCCGTCACCGCCATCCTCGGCTCGGTGCTGATCGTGGGCGGTGTGTACCTGTTGCACCGTAAAGACGCCAACGACTACTTCACGCGGTGACCCGATAGGCTGACCCGACCATGACCGCTCCTGCGCCGCGAGCCCGCGTCGTCACCGCCGCCTTCTGGTGCTGGGTCGTCGCCGCGGTGATGTTGATGCTGGGCGGGCTGATCGCCGCCTCGGTAAACCTGCCGCCGCTGTTTCGCGGCGCGGGGGTCCTCACCGCCGTCGCCGGCGTAGGAATGGCGTTCCTCGCGGGCCGCAGCCGCGCGGGCGATGCCCGGTTCCGCCGGGCCGGCGTCGCGTTGGCGCTGACCATCGTCGTATTCGTGGTGCTGCTCGCGATGCGCGGCGTCGTGCACATCGTGACGGTGCTCGCGGTGCTGCCCCTGCTCGCGGGCGCCGTCCTGATCACCCGGCCGAGCGCGAACGCGCAGGGGGAAGCGACGTGACCGATAAGCAGACCGCGCCGCAGGTGCTGTTCTACGAGCAGGGGGCCAGTTGGTGGTGGTTGGCCGCCGGGCCCGCCGCGGCGATCGCGATGGGATTGATCCAGGCGTCAGCCGGCTACGGGTTCCAGTGGGTGGTTCCCGGGATGTTCCTGGTGCTCGTCAGCGGCTTCCTCGCGATACAGGTCAAGGCCGCCCGTATCCACACCTCGGTCGAGTTGACGCCCGAGACGCTGCGGCAGGGCACCGAGCGCATCGGTACCGACGAGATCGTCCGCGTCTATCCCGAGGCGACCGGTTCGGAGCCGCCGAAATGGCAGTCGGCGCGGGCGCTGGGCGAGCTCACCGGTGTGCCGCGCGGCCGCACGGGTATCGGGCTGAAGATGACCAACGACCGCACCGCGCAGGCGTGGGCCCGCAAGCATCAAACGCTGCGGCAGACGTTGACCCAGCTCATCGAAGAGCGCATTCCGCCGGCATGACGGTCCGCGCAGCGCTCGAGCTGGTGCTGGCCGTCGCCGCTGCGGTGGGCAGCGTGCTGAGCTGGCTTGCGGCCAAGACGACGGTCGCGGTCCCGCCGGTGCTCGAAGGCGAACCGCAGACAACCTCGGTCGAGTACAGCGCGCCGATGGTGGGACTTGCGCTGCTTCTGGCGGCGGTCGCCGGTGTGTTCGTGGTGCTGACCATCGCCCATTGGCGCCGCGATCGGCGCGCTGCCCCTTCGCGCCGCGAGTGACCGCGTTTGCACGTGACACGCCGGGCGATCCCGTCCAAAACAGGCCGCTCGCGGGAAGTGAGAGGCCGCTCACAGCCGCTTGGTACAAAGTGCAAATTTTGTAACACTGTGTCGTATGACCGAGTTGGTGGAGACAGACAGGCCCGTCGACGATGCGCTGCCGCTGGGCCCGCAGTCGCTGGTGTGGCGCTACTTCGGGGACAACCGGATGTACCTGATCGGGCCGCGCCCCGCGGTGCTGCAGAACATGCTGGCCGAACTCGGCCAGGGCGTGCTCGACCACTCCGTGTTCTTCGACGACACCGCCGCGCGGGTCAAGCGCTCGCTGCCGCCGATCTTCAACACGGTCTACGGCTCCGATGAGGACCACCCGGGCACCCAGGTGCGCGACTTCCACACCGACATCAAGGGGAAGATGCCCGACGGCGCCCGGTACCACGCCCTGGATCCGGAGACCTACTTCTGGGCGCACGCGACGTTCGTCGAGCAGGTGCTGTACTTCGCCGACACCTTCGTCAAGCGGCTGAGCCGCGAGGAGAAGGAGCAGATCTATCTCGAGTCCAAGACGTGGTACCGCCGCTACGGTGTGAGCGACCGGCCGATGCCCGCCACCTACCACGAGTTCGAACGGTACTGGGACCGCATGCTCGACGAGATCGTCGTCGCACACAAGACCGCCGTCTACGGCGTCGGCTACGTCACGAAGGGTTTCCCGCGCCCCAAGGGTGTTCCCGCGTGGGCCTGGAAGCTGATCGCGCCGGTGTTCAATCCGCTCGCGGCGTTCCTGACCACCGGCGGCCTGCCGCCCCGCGCGCGCGAGCTGCTGCAACTGCCGTGGAGTGAACGCCAGGAGCGCCGCTACCAACGGTTCGCGGCGTTGTGGCGGTCGCGCCCGGTCAACTGGGTGTGGGATCGTCTGCCCATGAGTTGGCGCTACAACAGCTACGCCCAAAAGGGTTATGCCCGGGCCTGACCCGGCCAACGGGCCTGACCCGGCCAACGGGCCCGATTCGTCGCCCGCGACAGGGCCTGATTCGTCGCCCGCGACGGAAGCCATCCTGGACGCCGCCGTCATCGAGTTCGAGCGGCACGGCTTCCGGCGGGTCGCACTCGACGACGTCGCCCGCCGCGCAGGCGTCAGCCGGACCACGATCTACCGCCGGTTCGCCAACCGCGACGAGCTCGTGGCCGCGGTGATCGAACGCGAGAACATCGCGCTGTTCGCTGACATCGCCGAAGAGGTCAAACGCGTTGGGCCGCAATCGAACTATTACGTCGAGGCGTTCACCCTGTCGATCCTGAAGTTCCGTCGCCACCGCGTGCTGTACCGGATATTGACCGACGATCCCGCGCTGCTGCTCGAACTGGCCCGCACACACTACGACGCCGCGATCACCCGGATGGCCGCAGCGCTGCGGGTGATCTTCCCCGCCGGGTTCGCCGAGCGGATCGGCGAAGAGACCGTCGAGGAATTGGCCGACACAATCCTGCGGTATGCGGTGATGGTGTTGCTGCTGCCCAGCTCTCAGCCCCTTGAGTCAGCCGACGACGTTCGTGCTTTCGCTCGCAAACACTTCCTCCCCAGCCTGCCCACGGCTTTGCGAACCGTGCCCACCGGTTAGGCGAACTGCGTTTCGTATTTCGGCTCTCCGGGCAGTCATGGTCCATGACCAGCGAACAAGGCCAGGAGAACGAAGGGTTCATCGAGGAGCAGCGCAAGGCTGAACCGGAGACCGACGAACACCACCAGGTCACCAGCGAGCAGGAAACGCCGCCGCCCACCGAGAAACCCGAAGTGACCGACGAGCATCGGGAAAAGGCCAAAGAGATGCACAAGGCGTACGAAGAAGAAAGGCCGACCACGAAGATGCCGGGCAGCGGCGGCGCCGTCGCGGGTACCGCGGTGAACGACTGGCTCGACGATGACGGAAACCCGAAGTTCAGCAAGGAATCTGCGGGCAGCGAAGCATCCGAGGGCGGCGGCACCTGACTGGCCGAGCGGTCGCGTGCCTACGCTAGGCAACCGTGACCCCTCTGGAACAGATCGCGCCGGCGTTCGTTGACATGGCCCACTCGATCGTGTGGGCCTCGGTGGCCACTGTCGACGCAAACGGCCGGCCGCGCACCCGCATCCTGCATCCGTTCTGGGAGTGGGACGGGACCGATCTCCTCGGCTGGATCGCCACCGTGCCGTCGCCGGTGAAGAAGAACCACCTCGCGGAACACCCCGAGGTCTCGGTGAGCTACTGGACCACCAATCACGACACGTGCAGCGCGGAGTGTCTGGTCGAGTGGTACGTCGACGACGAAACCAGGGCCGCGGTATGGGACAAGTTCGCCACCGCCCCCGCACCGGTGGGCTACGACCCACGGATCATCCCGATGTGGCAGGACGGGCCGACCTCCGAGCAGTTCGCCGCGCTGCGGTTGACGCCGTACCGCATCCGGGTCATGCCCGGGACGGTGATGACGAAAGGCGAAGGCGCACCGCTCACCTGGTCGGCGTGAATATCGCGTACCGGTGCCGAGCCGCCGCGACCTGGGCGATGATCTGCACATGACCACCACGCTCGACGTCTCGGCGTTGCCGCTGGTGCCGAAGAACCCGCTGCCGATCTGGCGGTTGGTCCGACTTCTCCGCAGGCTCGACACCGGCCAGGACGTCATCCGCGACGCCGGCGGCCCGATCACGCGCATACAGGTCGCGCCGAAGTGGCTGTATCAACCGATCGTCGCCGTGATGTCGCCCGCCGGTATGCGCGACATACTCGGACGCCCCGATGGCTCGTCTGAGCGATGCATCTACCACGACGAAGTCCGCAACATGGCAGGCGACAGCCTGTTCGTGCTGCCCAACGAGCTGTGGCGGCCGCGCAAACGGGCCCTGCAGCCGGTGTTCACCAAGCAGAACGTCCGCAATTTCGGCGGCTACATGTCCGCGGCCGCCCAGGCGTTCGTCGACCGCTGGCCCGAGGGCGGCGAGCTCGACCTCGACGTCGAGTGCCGCCGCGTTGCGATGCAGTCGCTGGGACATTCGGTCCTGGGTGTCGACCTCAACGAGCGCGCCGACACCATCGCCCGCTGCATGCACGTCGCGTCCTCCTACACCGCCGATCGCGCACTGCGGCCGGTGCGGGCGCCGCGCTGGCTACCCACGCCCGCTCGTCGCCGGGCCCGCCGCGCGGTGGCCGAGATGAGGGAGATCACCGACGAGATGGTGCGCGCATGTCGCGACGACCCGACGCGCGACGCCCCGCTCGTGCGGGCGCTGATGGCGGCCAGGGATCCCGAGACCGGGGTGCCGCTCTCGGACGACGACATCTCCAACGACCTGCTGATCTTCATGCTCGCCGGGCACGACACCACCTCGACTGCGCTCACCTTCTCGTTGTGGGCGCTGGGGCGTCATCCCGGCATCCAGGACCGCGTCGCCGCGGAGGCCGCAGCCATCGGCGAGCGGGAGCTGACCCCCGACGATGTGCCCCGGCTGACGTACACGGTGCAGGTGCTGCACGAGGCGATCCGGCTGTGCCCACCGGCGGCCGGGGTGGCCCGGCTGGCCACCCGCGACATCGCGGTCGACGGTTATCGCGTCGAGGCGGGCACCCTCGTGGCGCTCGGGCTCTACGGACTGCATCACGATCCAGCGCTCTGGCCCGACCCGATGGTCTTCGACCCCGAGCGGTTCAGCCCCGAGAACACCGCTAACCGCGAGCGCTGGCAGTTTCTGCCGTTCCTCGCCGGCGGGCGCCCGTGCATCGGCGAACACTTCGCACGGCTGGAGACGACGCTGGCGCTGGCCACGATCGTGCGGGCCGCCCGCATCGAATCGCTGGACAGCACGTTCGAGTGCGACGTGCCGTTCACCACCATCGCCAAGGGCCCGATCCGGGCCCGCCTGCGGCCGCGCGATTAGACCCGCGTCAGCAGGACGGCCTGGTCGAACGGCAGCAGCCCGAACAGGGGCCGCATCCACCCGGTGACCGACGGCGCCGCCTCGGCTTTCGTCACCACCCGGGGGTCGCGGACGGCGAAAGTCCGGCCATACCTTCTCATCCGCCCACCGCCTGCCGCGGTGATGTTCTTCAACCAGTCCCGGTCCGGGCCGTAGGTGAGCAGAACGGCCACCCCGTCATGGGTCGGGAACACCGTCAGCGGGGTCCGGTAGGGCCTACCCGATTTGCGCCCGGTGTGCTCGAGGATGCCCATCGACGGAGCCCAGCCCGCCCACAACCGCTGGATCGGATTGGTGACCCGGCGGTTGAACCGGGCGAGCCACTGTGGGAGCTGCATGGCCCCCATCCAACTCGGAAGCCGCACGCGGCTCAAGCGGGTGACCACTACACCCTGTAGTTGACGGTTTGCACCCGGCTGGGACACTGGTGGCCATGCGTGCTGACCAGATCACCACCGAGGTGTCGGCGCGGTTGTTCGCCGAGGCGTCGGCCGTCATCCCGGGCGGGGTGAACTCACCCGTGCGGGCGTTCACCTCGGTCGGCGGCACCCCTCGGTTCATCACCTCGGCCAACGGTTACTGGCTGACCGACGCCGACGGCAACCGCTACGTCGACCTGGTCTGCTCGTGGGGACCGATGATCCTCGGCCATGCGCATCCGGACGTGGTCGCCGCGGTGCAGCGGGTCGTGACCGACGGCCTGTCCTTCGGTGCGCCGACCCCCTCGGAGTCGGAATTGGCCGCCGAGATCATCGGCCGGGTCACACCGGTCGAGCGGCTGCGGCTGGTGAACTCCGGCACCGAGTCCACGATGAGTGCGATCCGGCTGGCGCGCGGCTACACCGGACGGGCCAAGATCGTGAAGTTCTCCGGCTGCTACCACGGCCACAGCGACGCGCTGCTCGCCGACGCCGGTTCCGGTGTCGCCACGCTCGGGTTACCGTCCTCGCCGGGTGTGACGGGCGCCGCCGCAGCCGACACGATCGTGCTGCCCTACAACAACGTGGCCGCCGTCGACGAGGTCTTCACTCGGTTCGGCGACGAGATCGCCTGCGTGATCACCGAAGCCAGTCCGGGCAACATGGGCACGGTGGCACCGCAGGACGGTTTCAATGCCGCGTTGCGCCGCATCACGGCCGACCACGGCGCCCTGCTGATCGTCGACGAGGTGATGACCGGCTTCCGGGTCAGCCGGTCCGGTTGGTACGGGATCGATCCGGTCGACGCCGACCTGTTCACCTTCGGCAAGGTGATGAGTGGCGGGCTGCCCGCGGCGGCGTTCGGCGGCCGCGCCGAGGTGATGGAGCGGCTGGCCCCGCTGGGGCCGGTGTATCAGGCCGGCACGTTGTCCGGGAACCCCGTCGCGATGGCGGCCGGTCTGGCGACACTGCGCGCGGCCGACGACTCCGTGTACGCCACACTCGACGCCAACGCCGACCGCCTCACGGCGCTGCTCGAGCAGGCGTTGACCGAAGCCGGTGTGGCGCATACGGTGTCGCGGGCCGGAAACATGTTCAGCGTGTTCTTCACCGACCAGCCCGTCACCGACTTCGCCTCGGCGCGGGCCTCGGAGACGTGGCGGTTCCCGGCCTTCTTCCATGCGCTGTTGGACGCCGGTGTGTATGCGCCGCCGAGTGCTTTCGAGACGTGGTTCGTGTCAACGGCTTTGGATGACGAGGCATTCGACCGCATCGCCGCCGCGCTGCCCGGCGCGGCGCGCGCCGCCGCCGAGGCGGTCAAACCGGCATGACCGACAAGCCGTCCGGGGCCGCCGAGTCCGTGAAGACAGTGGTGCACGTCATGCGCCACGGTGAAGTGCACAACCCCGACAAGATCCTCTACGGTCGACTTCCCGACTACCACCTCTCCGAGCGGGGTCGAGCGCAGGCCCAGGCCGTGGCGGACTGGCTCGCGATGCGCGACATCGTGTACGTGGTCGCCTCACCGCTGGAGCGGGCGCAGGAGACCGCGGCCCCGATCGCGGCGGGTCTGGGACTGTCCGTCGACACCGATGACGAGCTCATCGAATCGCTGAACATCTTCCAGGGACAACGGGTATCGCCGGGCGACGGTGCGCTGCGCGACCCGCGCAACTGGTGGCATCTGCGCAACCCGCGCATCCCGTCGTGGGGGGAGCCGTACCACGAGATCGCCGAGCGGATGACCGCTGCCGTGCATCGTGCCCGGGCCAAAGCAGCCGGCCACGAGGCGGTGTGCGTCAGCCATCAGCTGCCCGTTGAAACGCTGCGTCGATCGATGACCGGTCAACCGCTGCACCATTTCCCGACCCGGCGGCTGTGCAACCTGGCGTCGGTGACGTCGTTCTACTTCCGCGGGGACACCTACGTCGGCTGGGGTTACGCGGAGTTGGCCGGGCAGTGAGTCGGTGGGTGGTGCTCGGCCGTCGGCTCTTCGCGCAGGCGGTCATCGCGGCCTGCGCCGGATGTGTCGCGCTGGCGGGCTGCTCCACCGGTGACGACGCCGTCGCGCAGGGCGGCACCTTCGAGTTCGTCGCCCCCGGCGGTCAGACCGACATCTTCTACGATCCCCCGCAGGATCGTGGCCGCCCCGGCCCGCTTCGCGGTCCCGATCTGATGGACCCCGACAAGACCATCTCCCTCGACGATTTCGCGGGCAAGGTGGTGGTGCTCAACGTGTGGGGCCAGTGGTGTGGTCCGTGCCGAACCGAGATCACCGAGCTGCAACAGGTTTACGACGCCACCAAGGACCTCGGTGTGCAGTTCCTCGGCATCGACGTCCGGGACAACAACCGAATCGCGGCGCGCGACTTCATCGTTGACCGCGATATCACCTTCCCGTCGATCTATGACCCGCCGATGCGGACCATGATCGCGTTCGGGGGCCGCTATCCGACGACGGTGATCCCCTCGACGGTGGTCCTGGATCGTGAGCATCGCGTCGCCGCGGTGTTCCTGCGTGAGCTGCTGGCCGAAGACCTCCAACCGGTGGTGGAACGCCTTGCGCGCGAGAAGAATGGGGCCGCCGAGCCCGAGAAGGCCGGCACATGAGTCTCGACCAGGTGGACCAGCTGATCGCCGGTGGTCCGGTTCTGTTGGCTCTCCTGGTCAGCGCGCTCGCCGGGCTGGTGTCGTTCGCATCGCCGTGCGTGGTGCCGCTGGTGCCCGGTTACCTCTCGTATCTGGCCGCGGTCGTCGACGTCGAGGACACCGCTGCCCCCGGGCACACCCCGGTATTGGTTCGCCGGGACCGACGTTCTGGCGGAAATACGGGGGAAGAACCCGCCAAAACGTCGGTCTCGGCGAGAACCACCCGGCTGCGGGTCGCAGGCGCGGCCGCATTGTTCGTCGCCGGGTTCACGGTGGTGTTCGTGCTCGGCACGGTCGCCGTACTCGGGATGACGACATCGCTGATCACCAACCAGCTTCTCCTGCAACGCATCGGCGGTGTGGTCACGATCGTGATGGGGCTGGCCTTCGTCGGATTCATCCCCGCATTACAGCGTGAGGCCCGCTTCACGCCGCGTCAGATCTCGACGCTCGGTGGCGCCCCGCTGCTCGGCGCGGTCTTCGCCCTGGGCTGGACACCGTGCCTCGGCCCCACCCTGACCGGCGTGATCGCGGTCGCCTCGGCCACCGACGGCGCCAACGTCGCTCGCGGCGTCGCGCTCGTCATCGCCTACTGCCTCGGCCTGGGAATCCCGTTCGTGCTGTTGGCGTTCGGCTCGGCGCGCGCAGTGCAGGGTCTGGCGTGGTTGCGCAGAAACACCCGCACGATCCAGATCTTCGGCGGCGTGCTGCTGATCCTGGTCGGCGTCGCGCTGGTGACGGGGCTGTGGGGAGACTTCGTGTCCTGGGTGCGGGACGCCTTCGTCAGTGATGTGACGCTGCCGATATGACGAAAGTGTTTGCGCTGGTACGTAACACCTGGCGGACCCTGACATCGATGGGCACCGCGCTGGTGTTGCTGTTCCTACTGGCCCTCGCGGCGATCCCGGGCGCCCTGCTGCCGCAGCGCAGCCTCAACGAGTCCAAGGTCGACCAGTACATCGCCGAGCACCCGACCATCGGGCCGTGGCTCGACCGGCTGCAGGCGTTCGACGTGTTCTCCAGCTTCTGGTTCACCGCAATCTATGTGCTGCTGTTCATCTCGCTGGTGGGCTGCCTCACCCCACGTCTGATCGAACACTTCCGCAGTATGCGGGCCAACCCCGTTCCCGCTCCGCGCAACCTGGGTCGGCTGCCCAAACACCACACCGCCGAGGTGTCCGGTGAGGCGGATGACCTGGCGGCGACGGTGAACGCGCGGTTGCGCGGATGGCGCAAGGTCACCCGTGAAGACGACGGAACCGTCGAAATCTCGGCGGAGAAGGGCTATCTGCGCGAGTTCGGCAACATCGTGTTTCACTTCTCGCTGCTCGGCCTTCTCGTGGCGGTGGCGGCGGGCAAGCTGTTCGGTTACGAGGGCAACGTCATCGTCATCGCCGACGGTGGCCCGGGGTTCTGCTCGGCCTCACCGGCGGCGTTCGACTCGTTCCGCGCCGGAAACACCGTCGACGGCACCTCGTTGTACCCGATCTGCTTACGGGTCAACGACTTCGACGCCGACTATCTGCCGACGGGACAGGCCACGTCGTTCGCCGCCGACATCGAGTACCAGGCGGGCACCGACCTGGAGTCGGGCACCTGGCGGCCCTACCACCTGAAGGTCAACCACCCGCTGCGGGTCGGCGGTGACCGCGTCTACCTGCAGGGCCACGGTTACGCCCCCACCTTCACCGTGACCTACCCCGACGGACAGACGCGCACGCAGACATTGCAGTGGCGCCCCGACGACCAGATCACCTTCCTGTCGTCGGGCGCCATGCGATTCGACCCGCCCGCGGGCACCTATCCGGACGCCGACGAACGTCGCAAGAACCAGCTCGCGATCCAGGGTCTGTTCGCCCCCACCGAACAGCTGCACGGCACGCTGCTGTCCTCGAGCTTCCCGGCGCTCAACGACCCCGCCGTCGCGATCGACGTCTACCGCGGCGACACCGGCCTGGACAGCGGACGCCCGCAGTCGCTGTTCACCCTCGACGCCCGCCTGATCGAGCAGGGCCGGCTGACCAAGAAGGCGCGGGTCAACCTCGGCGCGGGCGAATCGACGCGGCTCGACGACGGCACCGTGGTGCGCTTCGACGGCGCCGTGCCGTTCATCAACGTCCAGGTCTCCCACGATCCGGCGCAGGTGTGGGTGCTGGTGTTCGCGATGACCATGATGGCGGGCCTGTTGGTGTCGCTGGTGGTGCGCCGGCGCAGGATCTGGATTCGGATCAGCCCCGCCGGGCCGGGTACCGTAACCGTCGAGCTGGGCGGGCTGGCGCGCACCGACAACTCGGGGTGGGGCGAGGAGTTCGAGCGGTTGACGCAGCGCCTCCTTCCCGACGCGAGGCCGGCGCACGCCGCAGGAGAGAAGGTCACATGAACCCCGAGCAGATCGACGTCGGTTTGGCCCGCTACTCGGACTGGGCGTTCACCTCATCGGTGCTGGTCCTGGTCGGTGCGCTACTGCTGCTCGCGATCGAGTTGGCCTACAGCCGCGGCCGCAAGGCCGATGCCAGAGAGCTCGTGGGAGCGGCGGCGACATCGGGGCGGGGAGCCGCTTCAGCCGGCGGGGTGGGCGCCGACAGCACCGCACCGGGCGTCGTCACCGAGACCCGGCGCCGCCCGCTCGACGAACGGATCGGCGGTGCGGGTCTCGCACTGACCTACCTCGGCATCGACCTGCTGCTTGCCTGCATCGTGCTGCGCGGTGCGGCCACCTCGCGGGTGCCTTGGGGCAACATGTACGAGTTCATCAACCTGACCTGCTTCTGCGGGCTGGTCGCCGCCGCGGTGGTGCTGCGCCGCCGCCAGTACCGGACGCTGTGGGTGTTCGTGCTCCTTCCGGTGCTGATCCTGCTGACCGTCTCGGGTCGCTGGCTGTACACCAACGCCGCGCCGGTGATGCCCGCGTTGCAGTCGTACTGGCTGCCCATCCACGTGTCGGTGGTCAGCCTCGGGTCGGGGGTGTTCCTGGTCGCCGGCGTCGCCAGCATCCTGTTTCTGCTGAAGATGTCGCGGTTCGCCGACCCCGAGGGTCGCTCGGGCGACGGCATTCTCACCCGCGCGCTGGACAGGCTCCCCGACGCGCAGACCTTGGACCGGATCGCGTACCGCACCACGATCTTCGCGTTCCCGGTGTTCGGGTTCGGCGTCATCTTCGGCGCGATCTGGGCCGAAGAGGCTTGGGGCCGTTACTGGGGCTGGGACCCCAAGGAGACCGTGTCGTTCATCGCGTGGGTCATCTACGCCGCGTACCTACACGCTCGCTCCACCGCTGCGTGGCGCGACAAGAAGGCCGCGTGGATCAACATCGCCGGCTTCGTCGCGATGGTGTTCAACCTCTTTTTCATCAACCTGGTCACCGTCGGACTGCACTCCTACGCCGGCGTCGGCTGAGTCGGGAATTGGCTAAGATCCGCGACGAAATCTTGCTAAGCCTTGGGGGGGGGCCGTCAGCGTGTCTGAACAACCGGTGCACCACGCCCAGGATGGTGTCGGCAAGGACGTGGCTCCTCCCGCGATAGTGCCTGAAAACGCCTATGCACCAGGGGGATTCCGCGCACAGAGCCGGTTCAGCGATCCCGCGGCCGATCCGCCGCCCGAATCGACCGCCGCCACGCCGCCGCACGGCCTTCCGGTCGTCTCCCCAGCACCGAATACCGTCGAGGCCGACCCGGCGCCGTACCTCGACCTCTCGACCGTCGCGCTGCTCGGACAACCCAAACGCGCGCCTGCCGAGGGCTGGCGCAAGTGGCTGTACTACGGGTCTTTTCGATTGATCAACCTCGGTGATGGGCCGAAGGCGCGACGCCGACAGGCCCTCACCGCAGAGATTCAGCGCCCGTTGCGCGGGTGCCACCGCATCGCGGTGCTGTCGCTGAAGGGCGGGGTCGGCAAGACGACGATCACCGCGACGTTGGGCGCGACCCTGGCGTCGCTTCGCGGCGACCGCGTCATCGCCGTCGACGCGAACCCCGACCGCGGCACCCTGGGCGAGAAGGTGCCCCTCGAGAGCCCGGCCACGGTGCGGCACCTCCTGCGCGACGCGAAAGGCATCAAGGCCTACAGCGACGTCCGCGCCTACACCTCCCAGGGCCCGAGCCGGCTGGAGGTGCTCGCCTCCGAAAGCGACCCCGCGGTGTCGGAGGCGTTCAGCTCCGACGACTACAGCCGCACCCTCGAGGTGCTCGAGCGCTTCTACAGCCTGGTGCTCACCGACTGCGGCACGGGGCTGATGCACTCGGCCATGGCGGCGGTGCTGGCCAAGGCCGACACGCTGGTGGTGATCAGTTCCGGTTCGGTCGACGGGGCCCGCAGCGCGTCGGCGACGCTCGACTGGCTGGACGCCCACGGACATCAGGACATGGTGCGCAACTCGATCGCGGTGATCAACGCGGTGCGCCCACGCTCAGGCAAGGTCGACATGGACAAGGTCGTCGACCACTTCAGCCGACGGTGCCGGGCCGTGGTCGAGGTGCCGTTCGATCCGCACCTCGAGGAAGGCGCCGAGATCAGCCTCGACCGGCTCAAAGCGGAAACAAGGGCGGCGTTGCTGGAGCTCGCCGCCGAAGTCGCGGCCGGATTTCCTGGCGCCCGACGCTAAAACCGCGCGGTCACGGTCTCGGGTTGTCCTCCTGGCCGAGCCGACGCAGGAATTCAGGATCGTCGTCCGGCCCGATCACCCGGGTGCGCGGACGGCTCGAAGACACTCGGGTCAGCCGCCAGCCGACATACGCCAGCGTGCACACCACGAGAATCAGGAGCAGATACGCCACGAGAACAAAACCTCCTTGGTTCGAATATACGCGCCATCGGTAGGCTCGGTTCGTGTCCGACGGTCGCCAGGGAACTCGCCTCGTGGTGGACGTGCTGGCCTATGTGCTGGCACGGCTTCTGCTCGTCGCGGCGGTCGCGGCAGCGATTCTCGGCGCCGGACATCTGCTCGGACTGCGCGAATTCCCGCTCATCGTCGCGTTGCTCTTCGCCTTGGTGATCGCACTGCCGCTGGGCATCTGGCTCTTCGCCCCTCTTCGTCGCCGCGCCACCGAGAGCATCGCCGCCTTCGACGAACGCAGGCGCCGCGACCGGGAGCAACTCCAGGCCAGGCTGCGGGGCGAAGAGCCGCCGTCTCGAGGATGACCGCAGGCATCCGCGCATCGGTGCGCGCCGGGGCCGTCCGCGCCGGATCCACCTCTACAACGACGAGAATGACCTCGATCGATTGCTCGACACGCTGGGCTGATGTGACGTTCCCCCAATTACCGCCCATTTGCCCATGTCGTACTCGTCGGTAGATTGCGTTTCTCGCCCCGGGCCGGGTAAGACACCAACATGATTTCGCCTAAAGAGCTATACACACGATGGATAGACGAATTGTGGGCGGGAGATCCCGTTGCGGCTGAGCTGGTCACCGAAGAATTCGTAGGACATTGGCCGGGCCGGGAGGTCCGAGGGCCTGCCGATCTGCAGGCGGTCGTCGGGGAGACCCATCAGATGCTCAGCGACCTGAAGTTCGTGATCGAAGTCGAGCCGTTCGTCGACGGCGACATGCTGGCGGCCAGGTGGATCGGCACCGGCGCGGCCCAGGACGGACCGAAGCGGTTCACCGGTAACGACATCCTGCGCATCGAAAACGGCCGCTTCGCGGAGTACTGGACCGGAACCAGCACCGGCTAACCCGCAGCGTCCTGCAGCACCTGCTGCAGCTTGTCCAGCGGATCCCCGGAACCGGGATCCAGCCGCAACGCGTCCCGGGGTGTGTCGGCGTCGGGTGCCACCGGGGTGGGGGCCGGCGCCGCCGGTGGTGGGGGCGGCGCCAGCGGCGGCGGAGCCGGAGGCGCAGCGGTCAGACCGGCCAGTTTGGCCTGCAGCCGCGGGGCGGCGTCGTTGCGTACGGCGCGCCGCTCGGGATCGGGATCGGCGTTGCCGTCGAAGCACCCGTCGGGTGCGTTCTCGACGAGGCCCAGCGCGCTGAGGTACCGGTCGCGCGCCGCGTCGGGCCGGTTCTCCCACGCGTCGATGTCGCCCTGGCGCTCGCGCACGAGTTCCAGGTTGATCAGTACGGGACAAGATCGATCCGGCGCAGTGCGGCTCAGCGCTTCGGAGAAGTGATCGTCGGCGTCGGCGAGGCGGTCGTCGAGGACCGCGAGAGTCCCCGCCGCGAACGGCGCCTTCGCGGGTTCGACGATGTTGAGCAGACCCATCACCGCGACATCGCCGCGCAGTGCATCGGCGTCGCGGTCGGCGAAGTTCGACACCGCGGACTCACCCGCCATGACAGTGGAGATGAGCTTGAGCGCGATCGCCAGCGCCACGATCACGACGGGCGCCGAGAACAGCAGCAACCGGCGGCGCAGCCGCAACCGGGAAGGACGCATCAGACCACCTCGTCCCGCCGAGCCGCGCGACTGGTGCGGAACTCGCGCAGCGTGAGGTAGATCTCGAACAGCAACAGCACCGCGGCCACCATGGTGAAGAACCAGTACAAGTCCGTTCGATCGGAGGCGGTGGCGTCGGCCTGCGCCGACGAGACACCATCGACATCGGGGGCAGCCTCGGTGACCGCCTGCGAGGTGTCCCGGGCCACGACCGGCACGCCGAGCTGATCGGCGATGGCCCGCAGACGCGACTCGTCGCGGGTCGCCCCGTAACCGAACACCGCCCCGCCGTCCACCGACCCGGGCACCGGATCGAACTCGCCCTGCGGGGCCTGCGACCCGGGCGCCCCGGACCCGAAGTAGAACACCAGGTTGTCTGCGTCCGGGCTGCGCTGGCCCGCCGCGATCAACTGGTAACGCAGAACATTCGCGGCCGCGGCCGCGTTCACCTCGGCCCCGGCGGTGTCGGGGGCCACCGCCGCGACCACCGGCTTGAGGCTCCAGTTGTCTTCGGACAGCGGCCATTCCACCGAGGAGCGCCCGGCGAACGTGATGAGTGCAAACCGTGCTTGCGGGTAGTGGTCGATGAGCGCGGTGACGTCGTCGCGAATCTCGGCGATCGCCGATCCGGCGGAGGTGTCGACGATCAGGAACACGTTGGCCGTCGTGTCGCCGTCCGAGCCGGTCGTGACCGATTGCTCGGCGTCACCGCCGATGGCCGGTCTGGCCGCGGCGATCAGCATCAGCACCACGGCGAGCGTCAGCGCCGACCACCGCCACACGGTGGTCCATCGTTGGCCGGCACTGCGCGCGAGCTGGCGCATGGTGATGAGCCGCAGCACGATCGCGGCGACAGCGACCGCGATCAGCAGTACCGGCGGTACGACGGGGGAGAACGTCATCGTCGAAGCACCGCCAGCGACAGGCACAGCAGCGCCGACACCGCGACCGCGATCGCCAGCGGGACGGTCGGGGTGTCACCCCGGAATCCTGCGAGGGTGGCGGCCCGGTCGGCCTCGGGCGGATGCGCGCGGATTCCGTCCAGTTGACCCGCCAGGTCGGGCCCGATCGGTGCGTATCGCCCGCTCGTGGCCGATACGACGGACCGCACCGGACCCGGTGACGACACCAGCGCGTTGACCTGGATTCCGCGCTCCTGCACCAACTCGGCGACCTGTTGGTCGGTGTAGAGCGACGGGCGGGCCTCGTCCGGGGCGCGAAGTTCACCGGGCCCCAGGTAGATGATCGAACGGCGGCGCTCACCGGGGGGCTCGTGGGAGGGGAAGCCCGCGGCGCACAGCGCGAGGACGTCGGCGACGCTGGTCGCGTAGTCCACGTATGTCACGGGCGCGGCGAACGACGCGAGGCTGTTGCGCTGGGCGGGCGTGAGCGCCGAATCGTCGGGTAGCCCGGCGAGACCAGCTGCCTCCCCGAGTCTTTCGACCGCGAACTGGTAATCGCGGGTCAGCGGGATCACCCGGCGGTTGACCGAGGTCAGCCCGATCCGCTGCGTGCCGAACGCTCCGGTGCGCTGCGCGAAATAGGACAGGAACGCGCCGGTGCTGGGATCGTCGACCGGTTCGGCGACACACAACATGACGTCCTCGGGTACCTCGGACGCCTCGAGCGACCACCACAACCCGCTGGGCCGGGCGCTGGCCAGCACGGCTGCGCCGAACAACAAGACCAGCAGCGCGATCGTGACGACCATCGACACCGTTCGCGCCCGCGCCACCCGCGCGTATTCCGGCAGACGGGTGAGACGGGCGGTGTTCGCCAACGGCCGCAACTGTCGCTGCAACTGCTTGGTCGGCACGAGGACCGCGAGCGCGACAGCGCCTGCCAGACAGGCGAATCCAATGACTGCGATCGGCCACCAGGTCAGGGCCACGAGCGGATCAGCTCCTCGGTCGTCGCGCCGACCTCGTCGACCCGAACCGGTGAGGCCGCATTGAACTGCGCGTCGTCGAGTGCGGCGAGCATCGGTGCGGCGGGCGCCAGCTCACCGGATGCGATGTCGTCGAGCTGCATGTACTGGGCCCGCGTTCCGGTCGCCTGGTGCAGGAAACTGCGCAGAGTGCGGCTCATCGCGGCGCCCGCCTCGGCATCGGTGAGCTCGCCGTCGCGGTGGCCGGCCGCAATGCGTTGCACGCAGCGCGCGAAGCGACGGCGCAGCAGCCGGGCATGCAGGGATCGCACCACGGGAAGGCGCCGTAGCTGCTGCGCCGGCAGCGTCCACACGAAAACACCGATGTACCAGGCGATTACCAATAGCACGATCAGCAGCCCGAGCCACAACCACCCCGACGAGTACGGCATCGGCCCACCGACGAACCGCAACAAGTCATCCGGCACGGGCGAACACCTCGGTCAGCGCGACGAGCCGGGTGCGGATCTCACCGCTGCCGCCGATCCTGGTATGCGGGACGGCGCGGGCGGTCATGAACTCGTCGAGTCGCTGCGCCCGCGCCTGCTCGGCCTTGCGGTACGCCGCGACCACCCGCGGACCGAGCGTGGCGGTGTCGAGCACGAACCGGCCGGTCGACACGTCGAATCCGGCCCGGTCGTCCTTGGCGCCGATGGCGGGCATGTCGGAGACCGTCGCCCACAGCACGTCGTGGCGGGCGGTCAGCCGGGTGACGGCGTCGGTCAGCCGGTCGTCGACCTCCGGCTCATCGGAGACCACTACGACCAGCATCGGGTGGCGGTAATGCGTTGCCACGTAATCGAGTTGGCAGACGATGTCACTGCGACCCGTCCCGAGCGACGCGTGACCGTAGTACCTGTGCAGCAGGCTTTCGATGTGGGTTTCGCCGCGGCGCTGCCGGATGTTGACGCACCCGCGGGTGTCGCCGAACACCATGCCGATCTGGTCGGACCGCCCGAGCGTGATGAGCCCGAATGCACCCAGGATGTTCACGGCCACATCGCGTTTCAACTCCCCGCTCGGGGTGAGGGCCGCCATATTGCGACCGGCGTCCGCGACGAGCAGCAGCTTGTGGTGCTTCTCGGACACGAACCGCTTGATCAGCACATGACCCGAACGCGCCGAGGCCTTCCAGTCGATGTCGCGGACGTCGTCGCCCGGTACATAGGGCCGCAGATCGTCGAATTCCAGGCTGCGGGTGTGCAGCATCGCGTAGCGACCGCCTTCGAGCATGCCGCGGGTGTCGGTGCCGAAGTGCGTCCTCGCCGTGGTGAGGTGTCTGCCCATACCGGCCCTACGGCACTCGAACCGCTTGCAGCACAGCGTCGATGATCAGCTCGGGGGTGACGTTCGCGCTGGCGGCCTCGAAACCGAGGATGAGCCGGTGCCGCAGCACCCGGTGGGCGAGCTTGGCGATGTCGCCGGGGATGACATGCCCGCGGCCGGACAGCAGGGCCAGCGCCCTGGCGGCATTGCAGAAGGCGATGGTGGCGCGAGGGCTGGCGCCGTACTCGATCAACCGGGCCAGTTGGCGCGGAAGATACTGCTCGGGTTCACGGGTGACGGTGACCAGTTGGCTGGCGTAGTGCATCAGCGCGCGGTCCATGTGGACGTGGCGCACGACCGCGCGCAGCCGGCGGATGTCGTCGAGGCCGGCGACCGGCCTGCTGCGGCGCTCTTTGTCGTAGAGCCCCGCGTCCATCCGGGACATCATCTCCACCTCTTGCTCGGGGGTGGGGTAGTGCACGACGTCCTTGAGCATGAACCGGTCGGTCTGGGCTTCCGACAGCGGATAGGTGCCCTCCTGGTCGACGGGGTTTTGCGTCGCGATCACCAGGAACGGCTCGGGAATCGGATACTCGGTGCCCGCGATCGTGGTCTGACGCTCCTCCATCGCCTCGAGCATCGCGCTCTGCGTCTTGGCGCTCGACCGGTTGATCTCGTCGAGCAGCACGATGTTGGTGTGTACCGGCCCGAGCTGGGTGACGAACGAATTGGTCGCGGACTCGTAGATCTGGGTGCCGATGATGTCGCTGGGCAGCAGGTCGGGCGTGCACTGGATGCGTCGGAACCCGCCGTCGATGGCTTCGGCGATCACGCGTGCGGCGGTCGTCTTGGCCAGCCCCGGAACGCTCTCGATGAGGATGTGACCGCCCGCGAGCAGGCCGATCAGCAACGACTCGCGTAGGTTCTCCTGGCCGACCACCTTGGCCGAGAACGCGTCGGAGACCGCCGCGACGACGCGCTGCGCTCCTGCGAGATCGCGCTGGTCGAGTTGAGTTCGTGCTGCGGTCATGGATGCCTCTCGTCTCCGGCTGCCGGATGCGGATACCCGGGCCAGGGTATTCACACACCGCTGATCCGGCGAACAGCCGCGAGAGGGCTTACGTCAGGAAGCGTTCGACGTACGGCGCGAAGCGGGCCTGCAATTCGTTGGGGTCGAGTCCGAACATCTCCGGCGACGTCGCCACCCGCCCGAGCCGGCCCCGCTGGTGTTCCACGAGGTACTCGGCCATGGCGGCGCGGGCCTCCTCGATCATCACCTCGTCGGCGAGCGCGTAAACCGATGCCGCCGTGCCCATTTCGTCGGCCATGAAGTCGTCGAACCGGATGTCGATCGAGCGCTCGGGCCCAATGACGTCACGATCGCGGATCAACGCGGCCAACATGAGCTCGAGGCGGTCGATCCAGCATGCGGCGATGTCCTCGACCGGTACCGGTGCGCAGTGCATGCGCGCGGAGTAGGTCAGCATCGCGAGCATCGACAGCACCACGGGAACCGGATCGCGGTGGGTTGTGATCACCACCACGCCGGGAAACACCCGGTCAAGCACCGGTAGCTGCTCGAGGTGTTGCGGGGATTTGAGCAGCCACCGCCTGCCCCCGCGCAGGAATTGCAGCGCCTTCAATTGCAGCGCCAGGTGCTCGTAGTGGGGCGTCTGGTCATGGGACAGGTAGTAGTCGCGCCACCGCGGGACATGCGCCAACGTCTCGAACAGCATCGAGCTGAAGTCGTTGGCCAGCAGCTGGATCTCCTCGTGCACGTGGTCGGTCGTCATCTCGTGCATGAGCGCGAAATGCGGCATGACCGCGTTCATGAAGTCGACCGCGGCATCCATCCGGGTGCGCCGGGGGTCCGGTTCAGCTCCGGCTTCCGAGGGCAGCGGGAACGGTTCGTTGCTCTCCCAGTACGGAAGGGTGCGGAAGGTCGGCCCCGCGGCCAGCAGGTTGTGCAGGTGAGTGGTTCCGGTACGCGGCAGTCCGGCGATGACGACCGGCGGCGCCAATTCGACGTCGTGGATCTCGGGATGTCTGGTCAGCAGATCGGTGAGCAGCAGACGGTTCTTCAGCAACTGCACCAGCTGCGCGTGGAAGTTCACCACACCGGCGTCGCTCAGGCCTGGAATTTCCTGCAGCGCAGCGAGATACACGTCGAGGCGCTCACGGTAATCGTCGGGGCCGAAGTCGTCGAGCCCGGTCTCCGCGCTGGCCTTGATGTGCAGGGCCTCCGCGTCGAGCGGGCACTCGGGCGCCATCGCCGCCATCATGTCGCGAATCGGCTGGATCGCCGCGGGGAAGCGGGGGTCGGCGAGGTCGTCGAGAACGACGGGCGATGCTGATGAGATGTCGGTCACAGCTAGTTATGTTACTGTCAGTTTCGTAATGACGACGGAAATTGGCCGACCCCGCGACAAGCGCATCGACGACGCAGTGCTGAGCGCGACGGTCGAGCTGCTGGGGTCCACCGGCTACGCGGACCTCACCGTCGACGCGATCGCCCGGCGAGCCGGCACGAGCAAGCCGGCCATCTACCGCCGCTGGCCGGGCAAGGCGCACCTCGTGCACGAGGCGGTGTTTCCGCTCGGAACGGCGACCGAGCTCCCCGACACCGGTTCGCTGGCCGGCGACATCCGTGAGATGGTCAGCCGCACGGTCGGCGTGCTGACCACCCCTGCCGCGCGCGCCGCACTACCGGGCCTGGTCGCGGAGATGGCCGCCGATCCCGCGCTGCACGCCGCGCTGCTGCAGCGCTTCTCGCACGTGCTCTCGCGCGGGCTGACCGAACGGCTCGACGCGGCCGCGGCCCGCGGCGAGGTACGGCCGGAGGTGTCGGCCGCCGACGTCGTCGAGGCCATGGCGGGCATGACGTTTCTGTGCCTGATCACCCGAGCAGATCGACTCGACGACGCGTGGGTGGACCGGACCGCCACTTTCATCACGAGAGGAATCAGCGCATGACGCACGAA
This sequence comes from Mycobacterium lehmannii, assembly GCF_001499925.1. Lineage (NCBI taxonomy): Bacteria > Bacillati > Actinomycetota > Actinomycetes > Mycobacteriales > Mycobacteriaceae > Mycobacterium > Mycobacterium lehmannii. The sequence continues at coordinate 19,662 of NZ_LQIR01000067.1, read as the reverse complement.
TCGACGAGCGCGTGGCGAGAACTGCTCGACACCCTCGGCGGCCTGGACCGCAGCTTCCTCGAAGGGGACCGCGCCGTCTCCGACGACCGTCACGTTGCCGACGGCTACCGCATGCTGGCCACCACGCTCGGCGTCGCGTTCGACACATATCTCTTCGCCGAGCCGAGCCGGCCCGTGTGGGTCGAGCTCAACACCCCGTTCCGTCGCGACCGGCGCTGGGGCGGGGACAACACCGACGCCTTCTACTTCATGTGCCCGGTCGACCCGAAGCGCCGCTACCGCATCAGCGGTAACAGGGGCGACAGCGTCTACTTTTCGGTGACCGCCTACAACGAGCCGTCCCCCGGCGCGTGGTCGGATCGGATCGTCGCGCTGGTCCGCGACGACGACCTCGAGTTTGATGCCGACGGCAACTTCTCCTTCGAATACGGCCCGACCGACGGCGGTGTGGTGCTGGTGACCCGCGACTACCAGGCCGACCCGCTGACGGGGCGCCCAGTGTCCTGGCATATCGAGGCGCTCGACGAGCCCGACCCGATCCGGCACGGCGACGCCGAGACCGCAGCGGCGCTGCGGTCCAGCGCGGCGTGGCTGCGCACGATGTTCGCGATCCTGCCGCTGGCGGTCGGTGTGCGAGTCGACGACGCCCACACGCTCGGTCACGAGATCGCCCAGGCCGCAAACGAATTCGCCGACCCGTACCAGGTGCCCGACGCGAACTTCGGGTGGTCGGCACGCGACGCGTGCTACTCCTACGGCAGCTTCGTGCTCTCCGACGACGAGGCACTCGTCGTCACGCACCGGCCCCCCGCCTGTCGGTTCTGGAACCTCGTCGTGTGGAACCAGTTCATGGCGGGTGTGACCGACGCCAGGACGTCGATCAACGGTTACAGCGCGGTGCCCAACTCCGACGGTTCAATCACCGCCGTCATCTCCCGCGGTATGACCGCGCACCCGAATTCCATTACCACCGTGGACTATCCGCGCGGCAACCTGGCGTTCCGGTGGTTCCTCGCCGATGCGGTACCCGCCAAGCCGGAGGTGACGCTGGTCAAGGTGACCGACGCCCCGACCGACGTCACCTAGTCAACTTCAGCGCGAGCGTGCGTGTTGGCACACGACACGTCGCGAAATCCCGACATTTCGCGCACGCTCGCGCGGCGTGAGATCACCCGAGCGCCAGCGCGAGCGCCACCGCGACCGCCCACACCAGCATCGTCAACCCCGTGTCACGCAGAACCGGAATCAAGTCTTTACCGCCACGGCCTCGACGCACCGGTGCCGCCGCGCGCACCGCGAGCGGCAGGGCCACCAGGCCGACAGCCGCCCACGCCGTCGCAAGCATCAGCGCCAACGTCAACGCGAACGCCACCACCAGCAGCAGCTGATACAGCAGCCGGGTCCGCGCGTCGCCGAGTCGTACGGCCAGCGTGATCTTCCCCGACTCCTTGTCGGTCGGGATGTCGCGCAGGTTGTTGGCCACCAACACCGCCGACGACATGGACCCCATCGCCACCGCGATCGCGGCGCCCACCCAGTCGATCCGCAACGCCTGGGTGTACTGGGTGCCCAGCACCGCGACCAACCCGAAGAACACGAACACCGCGACCTCGCCGAGTCCGACGTAGCCGTACGGCTTCGACCCGCCGGTGTACAACCACGCCCCGGCGATGCACACCGCGCCGACCGCGATCAGCCACGGCGCGCTCACCGCCGCCAGCACCAGCCCCGCGATCGCCGCGACAGCCAGGCTCACCACCGCGGCGGTCAACACCGCCCGAGGCGTGGCGACCTTGGAACCGACCAGCCGCAGGGGGCCCGCGCGGACGTCATCGGTGCCGCGGATGCCGTCGGAGTAGTCGTTGGCGTAGTTGACCCCGACGATCATCGCGACGGCGACCGCCAATGCGAGCAGCGCCTTCCACCAGCACGCGGCCTGCAACCACGCCGCGGCACCGGTGCCCGCGATCACAGGTGCGATCGCGTTGGGCAGCGTGCGCGGCCGAGCGCCCTCGACCCATTGCGCGAATGTCGCCACGAGCGCCAGTCTCGCACGGCGGCAGGCCGTGGCAGACTGAGCGCATGGAGGACCGACTCAGCAAGGCGGAGATCCGCAAGGACGCCGTGCAGGAGATCTTCGACTCCGGCGTATCGACCGTCGGCGAGGTGGTGTCGATCGTCACCACCGCGGTCAAGGACGTCGCCAATGCGATCGGCGGTTTCGCGACCGACGCGTTCGAGATCCGTGACACCGTGCGGCGCGCGTCGCAACAGGTCGACGAGACCGACGACCAACCGCCCGCGTAGACGTGCTGGGAGTCATCGGCGGGAGCGGTTTCTACAGCTTCTTCGGGCCCGACGCCCGCAGCGTCACCGTCGACACCCCCTACGGCGCGCCGAGCGCCGCGATCACCGTGGGCGCCGTGGGCGCGCACGAGGTGGCGTTCCTGCCGCGCCACGGCGCCGACCACGAGTTCTCCCCGCACACGGTGCCGTACCGGGCCAATATGTGGGCGCTGCGCTCCCTCGGGGTGCGACGCATTTTCGCGCCGTGCGCGGTCGGCAGCCTCACCCCCGCCCTCGGGCCCGGGGCCATGGTGGTGCCCGACCAGCTCGTCGATCGCACCCGCGGGCGCGTCGACACCTACTTCGACTCCGGCGGCATCCACGTCGCGTTCGCCGACCCGTACTGCCCGAGCCTGCGCGCGGCGGCCACCAACCTGCCCGGCGTCGTCGACGGCGGAACCATGGTGGTGGTGCAGGGGCCGCGGTTCTCCACCCGCGCCGAGAGTCGGTGGTTCGCCAACCAGGGCTTCACCCTGGTCAACATGACCGGCTACCCCGAGGCAGTGTTGGCTCGTGAACTCGAGATGTGTTATGCACCAATCGCATTGGTGACTGATCTGGATGCCGGCATCGACAGCGGTACGGCCGTGCGCACTGTCGACGTGTTCGCCGAGTTCCAACGCAACCTGGTGCCGTTCAAGAAGCTCGTGCACGACGCCATCGAAAACACTGCAAACACGGCCGAGGTGAATTCCTGTACGCACTGCCTGGCGCACGAGGGTGTCCGACTGCCGTTCGAACTCCCGTGAGAGTCGTGCTGACCGGCGCGGCCGGATTCATCGGGGCCCGGATCCACGAGGCGCTACGCGACGCGGGACACGACGTGATCGCCGTCGATGCGATGCTCCCCGCCGCCCACGGGCCGGGTGCCGAACCGCCGCCGGACTGCCGGATGGTCGACGTCCGCGACGCGTCCGCGCTGGCGCCGCTGATGAAGGGCGTCGAGGTGGTGTGCCATCAGGCGGCCGTGGTCGGTGCGGGTGTCAACGCCGCCGACGCGCCCTCGTACGGCTCGCACAACGACTACGGGACGACGGTGGTGCTGGCCGAGATGTTCGCGGCGGGCTGCCAACGACTGGTGCTGGCGTCGTCGATGGTGGTCTATGGGCAGGGCCGTTACGACTGCGCCGAGCACGGACCGGTCGACCCCCATCCGCGCACGCGCGCCGACCTCGACGCCGGCGTGTTCGAGCACCGGTGCCCCGTGTGCGGCGAGATCGTCCAGTGGCGACTGGTGGCCGAGGACGCGCCGCTGCGGCCCCGCAGCCTGTACGCCGCCAGCAAAACGGCGCAGGAGCACTACGCGCTCGCGTGGGCGGAGGCCGTCGGCGGCGCGGTTACCGCGCTGCGCTACCACAACGTCTACGGCCCTTACATGCCCCGCGACACCCCGTATTCCGGCGTGGCCGCGATCTTCCGCTCCGAGCTCGAATCCGGCGATGTGCCACGTGTTTTCGAGGACGGTGGGCAGATGCGTGACTTCGTGCACGTCGACGACGTGGCGGCGGCCAACGTCGCGGCCGTGGAATTTGAGCGGGGAGGATTCGACGCGTTCAACGTGTGCTCGGGACGACCGATCTCGATCCTCGAGGTGGCGACCGCACTGTGCGAGACGCGTGGCGACGCTCCGCCGGTGGTCACCGGCCAGTACCGCAGCGGAGACGTCCGCCATATCGTCGCTGACCCGGCGCGCGCCGCCGAGGTGCTCAGGTTCTCCGCGGCGGTGGACCCGCTCGACGGGTTGCGCGAGTTCGCGTTCGCGCCGTTGCGGACCTGATGCACCGCACCGTCCGCGTTGTCGTTATCGTCACGCTCGTGGCGTCCGGTCTGATGGGTCTGCTGTGGTCTCAGCAGCGGCGGTTGGTCTACTTCCCGTCGCCGGGTCCCGTGCCGTCCGCCGCCACGGTGGCGCGCAACGGACAAGACGTGGTGATCGAAACCGACGACGGAATCCGTTTGGACGCATGGTATTTCCCGGTTGAGGGGGACGGTCCCGCCGTGCTGGTACTGCCGGGCAACGGCGGGGACCGGTCGATGCGCGCGCCGCTGGCCGTGGCGCTCAACCGGATGGGCTCCTCGGCGCTGCTGGTGGATTACCGCGGTTTCGGGGGCAATCCGGGCCGCCCGTCGGAGGACGGTCTGGCCGCCGACGCGCGGGCCGCGCAGTCGTGGCTGGCCGCACAGGACGGGGTGAACGAGATCGCCTACTTCGGCGAATCTCTCGGCGCCGCAGTCGCTGTCGGTCTTTCCGTCGAGCGACCGCCGCATGCGTTGATGCTGCGTTCACCGTTCACCTCGCTACCCGACGTCGGGGCGGTGCACTATCCGTGGCTGCCGGTGCGGTGGCTGCTGCTGGACCGCTATCCGTCGCTGGAACGGATCCCGTCGGTGCGCGCGCCGCTACTGGTGATCGCGGGGGACCGCGACGACGTCGTGCCCGAGCCGATGAGCCGACGGCTCTACGACGCGGCCAACGAGCCGAAGAGCTACGAGCTGGTGCCCGGCGCCGGGCACAACGACCTCGAGCTGCTCGCCGGCAAGCAGATGCTCGACGCGATCCGGCGGCTCCTGTCTCGGGCGTGAACCGGCCTAGCCATACTGGCCGGGTGAAACCAGCAATTTGTGAGCAGTTCGGCATCGACTTCCCGTTGTTCGCGTTCAGCCACTGCCGCGACGTGGTGGCCGCGGTGTCCAGCGCGGGCGGGTTCGGCGTGCTGGGCGGGACGGCGTACACACCCGAGCAGCTCGACCAGGAGCTGTCCTGGATCGACGACCACGTCGGCGGCAAGCCGTACGGCGTCGACCTGATCGTCCCGGCCCGCTACGAGGGCAAGGGCGAGGATCTGACGATGAGCGACCTCGCGGGCCGGATCCCCGACGAATACCGCGGCTTCGTCACCGAGCTGCTGGCCGCACACGACATCGAGGCCGAGGAGGCGCCGCGGTTCGGCAACGCCGCCCTCTCGGGCAACACGGGCAAAGACCTGCTGGACGTGGCGATGAACCACCCCATCCGGTTGATCGCCAACGCGCTTGGCGTCCCGCCCGACTACATGATCAAGGCCGGCAAGGAGAACGGCGTGCCGGTGGCCGCGCTGGTCGGCGCCAAGGAGCACGCCGTCAAGCAGGCGCAGGCGGGGGTCGATCTGATCGTCGCCCAGGGCACCGAGGCCGGCGGGCACTGCGGTGAGGTGACGACGCTGGTGCTGGTACCCGAGGTGTTGGAGGCGCTGGCGGCGATCGGCAGCGACATCCCGGTGCTCGCCGCGGGCGGGATCGTCACGGGCAGGCAGATGGCCGCGACGGTGGCGATGGGCGCGGCCGGCGCCTGGACCGGTTCGGTCTGGCTGACGACCGAAGAGGCGGAGACCGCGCCCTACACCAAGGAGAAGTTCCTGGCCGCCTCGTCACGCGACACCGTCCGTTCGGCGGGTCGGACGGGAAAGCCTGCGCGCCAACTGGTTTCGGACTGGACACAGGCGTGGCTACCGAACGAAGGCGGCCAGAAGCCGTTGCCGCTTCCACTGCAGTCGATGCTCGCCGAGCCCGTCGTGCGTCGCATCGATGTGCTGGCCGCGCAGGGGCATCCCGGCGCCCAGGCGCTGGCGACGTACTTCGTCGGACAGGGTGTCGGACTGATGAACAAGGTCAAACCGGCGCGCGAGGTGGTGCGTGAGTTCATCGAGGACTACGTCGCCGCGACCGAACGGCTGAGCAACTCGCTACCCGACTAGTGGGGTGATTTCGGTGCGCTACGTATCGCAGAGCGATCGATAATGCACCGAAATCACCGAGCATCGAAGGTGATCCGCACCGAGATCGGGTCGCTTTCCATTGCCCGCATCGTCAACGCGGTCACCGACCGGCCGAGCCTGCCCGCGCCGCCGAAGGTGCGGGCGCGGGCGCGCACGTCGTCGTCGGGCTCGAACGTCGCGGTGCCCGTGCGCCATTCGCCGTTGACGCGGACGCGCACTCTGGGGTTCGACGCGATGTTGTAGGCCCAGCCCGCGCGGCGGCCGTGTTGCGAGATCACCCATACGCCGGTGTCGTCGGCGCGGCCGGCCAGCGGTACGAGCCGCGGTTGCCCGCTCTTGCGTCCGATCGTCTCGAGGTCGACCACCAACGACGACCGGATGCCCATGCGGTCGAGCGCGGCGACCACCGGGTTCATCAGGACGCGTCCCAGCTGCCGCTCGAACTTGAACTTGCGCACCGCCTTGTCGGCGCTTCGTGTAGTCATCGCGAACCTCCTCGGGGGATGAGGTCAACGACTTTACTTGAGTGATCACTCAAGAACAAGCCCCAGGCGGTCGAGCGAGAAGCCACGGTCGTGGAATGCGCCGCTCAACGACCAGCGACGGTGTAAATCAGTCCGTCGCCAGCGGCAGCCGCACCTCGAAGCGTGCGCCCGTGCCCAGGTTGCGGGCGGAAAACGTCCCGCGATGGGCCTGCACCAGGCCCGCGGCGATCGCGAGCCCCAGCCCCGACCCACTGGGCAGCGACGAATCGGCACGCGGCACGCGATCGTTGGACCCGCGATAGGCGACGTCGAAAACCCGCGGGAGGTCGGCCTCGTCGATGCCGACGCCGGTGTCGTCGACGCGCGCCCACGCACCGTTCTCGTCCGAGCCCAGCGACAGCGACACCCGGCCCCCCTCCGGGGTGTGGGCGATCGCATTGGCCACCAAGTTGGACAGCACACGCACCAACGCGCGGTCGCTGCCCAGCACCCGCACCGGCGCCTCCGGCAGTTCGGCCGTCAACGCCACTCCCGCGCGCTCGGCGGTGATCCGGTGTGCGGTGAGCACATCGTCGACCACCTCGTCGAGCGCCACCTTGTCGAACACCGGTTGGACCGCACCCGCGTTGATTTTCGACATCTCGAACAGGTCGTCGACCATCTCGGAGAGCCGAACCGACTCTTGCTCAATGGTTTTGGCGTGTACACGGACCTCGGCGTCGGGCACCACGCCGTCGGCGATCGCCTCGGACACCGCCCGTATCCCGGCCAGCGGGGTCCGCAGATCGTGGCTGACGAACGCGACCAGCCTGCGGCGCGACTGCTCGGCGGCCCGTTCGGACTCGCGGATCTCCTGCTCCCACACGGTGCGACGGGCCTGATAGCGCGCGAGCATCACCGCGGCGGGGATCGTCACCACCGAGACGATCACCAGGACGATCGCGGTCTTCTCGAAGGTTTCGGTGATCATGAAGCGGCTTGCGCCGAGCACACCGGTGAACGTCGCCAACACCGGGATGAGCACCAGCGCCACCATGCTCACCGCCAGCGACCACGACCGGGCCAGGCGAATGACCAGTGCGCCCGCGAGCACCACGGGAACCGAACATGCCAGCGCCAACCCGATGATGTCCCAGAGGTCGGACGGCACTAGGCGCTCTGCCCTTCCGGCGAGCGGGCCTCGCTGCTCCACAGATAGCCTCGGCCCCACACCGTATGCACCCTGTGGTGCTCACCGAGCTTCGACCGCAACCGCTTGACGTGCACGGTCACCGTCGACAGGTCGCCGAAATCCCAGTGCCACACCTGTTTCAACAGTTCCTCGCGGCTGAACACGACGTCAGTGTGGGTGAGGAAGAACAGCAGCAGGTCGAACTCGCGGTTGGTCAGTGACACCGGCTGCCCGTCGACGGTCACGGTGCGCGCGGCCGTCGACACGGTCAGGCCGCCGACCGCGATGTCCAACGCCCGCCGGCCGGTCGGTGCGGGCGCGCGCCGCAGCACCGAGCGCACCCGCAGCGCCAGTTCGCGCGGGCTGAACGGTTTGGTCAGGTAGTCGTCGGCGCCGGCCTCCAGGCCCGCGATGCGGTCGTCCTCCTCGCCGAGCGCGGTCAGCAGGATCACCGGCATCGTGTATCCGCCGCGCTGGCGCAAGTTGCGGCACAGCGTCAGCCCGTCCGGGCCCGGCATCATCACGTCAAGCACCGCGACATCGATGTGCTGGGAGCCGAGCAGCCGCAGGGCCTCGGCTCCGTCGTGGGCGATCGCGACGTCGAGCCCATCGCGCTCGAGGTAGCGACGCACGACATCACGCACGACGCTGTCGTCGTCGGCGATCAATACCCGCGTCACAGTTTCCGAGGGTAGTCCCGTCCGGCGACTACCTGCGCCGATGTCACGGATCCGTCATTGATCCACTGGTCGGCGCGGTCAGGGGCTGGTTAGCCTCGAACCCATGCCCGACTGTTCGGTGACCGTGGTGCTGCCGTGTCTCAACGAGGCGCAGTCGCTGCCGGGCGTTCTTGCGGCGATCCCGGACGGATACCGGCCGCTGGTGGTCGACAACAACAGCACCGATGCGACCGCGGACGTCGCCCGGGAGCATGGAGCGCAGGTGGTACCTGAGAAGCGGCCCGGTTACGGCGCCGCAGTGCACGCCGGGGTGGTAGCGGCGACGACGCCCATCGTGGCGGTGTTGGACGCCGACGGTTCGCTGGATCCCCGTGACCTGCCCGCTCTGGTCGACGACCTCCACCACGGGGCCGACATGGCGATCGGGCGGCGCCGGCCGGTGCCGGGGCTGAAGTGGCCGTGGCATGCCCGCCTCGGCACCGCGGCGGTGTGCTGGCGGCTACGGCAGCGCCACGGCCTGGCGGTACACGACATCGCCCCGATGCGGGTCACCCGCCGCGACGCCCTGCTCGCTCTCGGCGTCAGCGACCGCCGCTCCGGGTACCCCCTCGAAATGCTGGTTCGGGCGGCGGCCGCCGGGTGGCGCGTCGTCGAGCGCGATGTCGACTACCGCGCGCGCACCGGCGGCAGGTCCAAGGTCAGCGGATCGGTGCGCGGCAGCGCTGTGGCCGCCTTCGACTTCTGGCGTGTGATCTCGTGACGGTGCTGGCGGTGACGGTGTTGGTGGTGGCTAAGGCGCCGGTGGCGGGGCTGGCGAAGACCCGGCTCGCGGCGACGATCGGCGACGCCGCCGCCGCCGACCTCGCCGCCGCCGCGCTGCTCGACACCCTCGATGCCGTCACCGCCGCGCCCGTCGGACGCAGGGTCGTCGCGATGACCGGCGATCTCAAGCAGGCGAGCCGGGGTGACGAAATAGCCTGCAGTTTAGCCGGATTCACGGTGATACCTCAACGTGGCGCGAACTTCGCCCAGCGACTGGCCAACGCGCACGCCGACGCTTTTGCCGGCGGCCCGGTACTGCAGATCGGCATGGACACCCCGCAGGTCACCGCAGGGCTACTCGCCGAATGCGGCCAAGTGCTGATCGGAAGCGACGCGGTCCTGGGACCCGCTACCGACGGCGGGTGGTGGGTGTTGGGTGTCTCGCACCCGTCCATGGCCGAATGCCTGCAGAGCGTGCCGATGTCGCGGTCCGAGACCGGCGCTTTGACCCTGGAGGCGTTGCGCGGCAAAGGCATAGACGTCGGTCTGCTCGACGAGCTCGCCGATTTCGACACCCTCGCCGACATCGACGCGGTGCGCCGGCGATGCGCGCCGGACAGCCGGTTCGTTCTGGCTGCCGAGTCGGTGCTCGCCTGATGCTGGGCAACCTCTACGACTGCGCGCTCGACGGTGAGCAGTGCTGGATCCGAAGCGACGACGGTGAGGTACGTGCCCTTCCCGTGCATCGTTGGATCGGAGGCGCGCACGCCGATTGCCGCTTCGACCGCGCCGTCGTCGGGCTGTGCGAAGGGCCGACGATCGACTTGGGCTGCGGCCCAGGACGATTGGTGATAGAGCTGATCCGCCGGGGCATACCTGCGCTCGGTGTCGACCAGTCCGCGACCGCGGTCGGGCTCGCGCGACGCAACGGCGCGCCCGTCCTGCGCCGCGACGTGTTCGGGCAGCTGCCCGCGACCGGGCGGTGGCAGACCGTGCTGCTGGCCGACGGCAACGTGGGCCTCGGCGGCGACCCGTTCCGGATGCTGCACAGGGCAGCGGAGTTGTTGCGCCGAGGCGGTCGATGCATCGCCGAGTTCGAGGCTCTGACACAGGGTGTGCGCAACCGCTGGGTCCGGCTCGAGTCGTCGCGTGTCGTCGGCCCGTGGTTTCCGTGGGCGTCGGTGGGCATCGACTGCGCCGCCGAGGTCGCCGAGACCGCGGGCCTGGCGTTAACCCGCGTCCATCCGATCGGCAAGCGGGTGGTCGCCAGCCTGACACTGGCTTAGTTCCTGGCCGTCGCCCAGCCGTACGGCGTAGACGACGGCGCCGACCCCGAACATCGTGGACGTTCAAGAGCGACCAGCCGGGCTACGCCAGCGGATGACCCGCTGCACCCGGGGCCGGTCGCCGGGTTGCACGGTCCCAGGGTCCCGGCAATGTCCTACGGATGTGCGTGGCGACCAGCGTCCGTTACCAATTCGTCAGAATGAAGTGGTTGAGCAGCAGGGCGCCCACCACGTTGACGCCGAGCCACCAGCGGTGTGACCGCGGCGGTAGCAGTGCGCCGGCGGCGGTCAGCCAGACGGTGAACGGCAGCCAGATGCGTTCGGTCTCGGCCTTGCTCAGCATCGACAGGTCGGCGAACAGGATCGCCAGCAGCGCGCCGAGAAGAAGCATGGGCAGGCCGGGCCGACGCCGGATCGCCGCGATGTCGAACACCCTGCCGAGACCGGCCACACTGCCGAGGCCGATCGCGCACACGACGGAGGCGAAGTTCGCCCACCCCCAGTACTGGAACGGCCGGTCGTTGGCGATGCCCTGCCAATAGCGTTCCTGCACCAGCTGATAGCCGTCGAACCACCAGAACCCCAGCACCGCGAAGGCCGCCACCACGGCGAGGACGACCCCGACCGCCGGAACCGCGGCACGGGCCGCGGCCCGCCAGTCGGTCGCGCACATCAGCACCGCGAGCGCGGGTAAGGCCATCAGAACCAGGCCGTAGTTGAGGAACACGCCCCAGCCCAGCAGCAGACCGGCCCCTGCCGCAGCGAGGACGGGCCATCTCGCGGTGCCCCCGACGGCGATCGCCAGCAGCGCGATACCCCACGCCGCGACTCCCGCGAAGTAGCCGTCGGCCGACACCGCGATCCAGATCGCTGTGGGCGCAACGGCGACGAACGGGGCAGCCAGCCGCGCGGTCGCTTCCCCCGACAGTGCGCGCACCGCGACGAGGATGGCGGCTGCGGCGCTGGACCCCACCAGCAGGCACAGCAGGCCGGCCCACGCGCCGCCACCGAGGCCGATGCGGTCAAGCCAGACGAAGCTGAGCAGCGCCCCAGGGGGATGGCCCGACACATGGGTGATCCACGAATCCGGTTGGTAATCAAGGATTCTGTCGGAGAATGTGCGCAGCGCATGGGGTATGTCAGTGACGGTGGGAACCTGACGCAGATACTCGTGGCGAGCGACCAGCCTGCCGGCGAAACCACGCTGCCAACCGTCGATCATGGCCAGCGAGAACGCCCATCCGCACGCCGTCACCCATGTCGCCCACGGCAACGCACGCCACGACATCCGTTGCGCGGCCTTCGGCCCCCACCACACCACCGCGGCGCCGATCACGACCGCGGGGACCGTGCCCCACCCGACGTGTGCGTTCCACCATCCGAAGATCGGCGCGGTGTCGGCGAACTGGCGTAGGCGCCCTGGCGTCGCGTTGATCAGTGGCGTGACGATCCCCAGGTCGAGATGCGGCACCACGAACGCGGCGACCACCAGCAACACACCGACGGCGACCGCCACGATTTCCTTGCGACTGGTCGGCATTCCATCACCCTATTCGCCGAGCCGCACCCAGATCTGAGTGATTTCGGTGTAGTTTCGTCGCATTCACCGCGACGGACTACACCGAAATCAGTACAGCCGGGTGCGGGTGTTGGCCTCGCTGTAGTACTCGTCGAGTTTGGCCTGGGTCCATTCGGGCCGGATCGCCTTGAGTAGCTGCGCGACGCTCGGCAGCGCCGATGGGTTCCACGTCGACGGGTCCCAGGTCTCCGAACGCAGAAAAGCCTTGGCGCAGTGGAAGAACACCTCTTCGACCGCAACCTCCAACGCAAGGATCGGACGCTTGCCCTTGACCGCGAGCGCGTCGAAATAATCGGCGTCCGAGACGATTGTGGCGGTGCCGTTGATGCGCATGGTGTCGCCACGGCCGGGGATCAGGAACACCGTGCCCACATGCGGATTCTGCAGGACGTTGAGATAGCCGTCGACACGTTTGTTGCCCGGCCGCTCGGGGATCGCGATCGCGGTGTCGTCAATGACGTGCACGAAGCCGGGCGGATCGCCCTTGGGTGACACGTCGACTCGACCGCGCGCATCCGTCGTCGCGACGAAACCGAGCGGCGAGTGGGCAAGCCAGTCGCGCTGTACCGGCGACAGGCGGTCCTTGACCTTGTTGGCGACGTAGTGGTCCGGTCGCCCGACGACGGCTCGCAACTCGTCGACCGTGTTGACTTCGCGACGCATGGGTCCATCATGCTCGACCGCGCAATGGGTTAACCCCGTCGGTCGCCGGGTAGCCGAACGGGCGGAGGTGAGTGCAATGGCACACCACGTCGAGGTCGATGCCGCGCTGTGGGACGAATTCCACCGCGTGGTCAACATGACGTCCCGCGAACTACTGGACTGGCTGCGCACCCGGTCGGCCACTGAAGACTCCGAAGAGATGCCCGACCAGGCGGGCACCGAGACCGGCCGCGCCGTGCTCGAGATCCTGCAGAAGCGCTCGGTCGACCTCACCGACGAGGACGTGCGCGTGATGCGCAAGGTCGTCGACCGCGTCCACGCCGAACGCGGCGTCGACCTAGAGCCCAAGGCCGGTCAGGAGAACTGGCGGCACAGGCTCATGACGATCGGTCACGACCCGCTCAAGCCTGTGGCTTAACTGGAGAACTCGGCCGCCAGCGCGCGCCGGTCGACTTTGCCGATGCCGCGGCGCGGTATTTGGTCCACGACGTGGAACTCGCGCGGTGCCGCGGTGGCGTCCAGGGTCGCGGTGACATGCTCGCGCAGCTCGGCGGGCGTCGGGCAGGCGTGTCCGGTAGCGAGCACGACGGCCGCGGCCACCCGCTGGCCCAGCCGCTCATCGGGCACCCCGAACACCGCGCATTCGGCCACCGCATCGTGGGTTGCAAGGGCGGCCTCCACGATCTGCGGCATGATCGTCAACCCGCCGCTGCCGATCGCGTCGTCGACCCGGCCGAGCACCGTCAACCGGCCCTCGGAGTCGACGGCTCCCACGTCGTCGGTGCGAAACCAGCCCGCATCGGCGAAGGGATCGGGGTCAACCGGGTTGCGGTAGCCCTTCGCAAGCGTCCGGCCGCCCAACACGATTCGGCCCCCATCGGATGTCACCGGCCGCGTGCTGTCGCGAATCCGGACCCGCACACCGTCCAACGGCACACCGTCGTACACGCATCCGCCTGCGGTCTCGCTCATCCCGTAGGTGCGGACGATCGAAATCCCCGCCGCGGCAGCACGTTCGGCCAGGCCCGCCGGCATCGGCCCCCCGCCGATCAGGACGGCGTCCAGCGTGGCCAGTGCGTCGGCCGCCCTCTCGTTGCGCAGAGCTTTGTCGAGTTGCACGGCCACCAGCGAGGCGTAATGCCGTCCGGGGCCCAAAGCGTCGACGGCAGAGGGCAATTCGTCCGGATCGAACGTCGGCGCCAAGGCCACCGGGGTCGTACCTGCAACGACGCTGCGGACCAGCACCTGAAGCCCCGCGATGTGATGGGCCGCCAATGCCAGCAGCCAGCGCCCCTGCCCGCCGAGCCGGTGATGTGTCGACTCGGCGCTGGCGGTCAATGCGGCAGCGGTCAGCATCGCACCCTTGGGCGTCCCGGTAGTACCCGATGTCGGCACCACCACCGCCACGTCGTCGTCGATCTCCGCGCCGCACCGCAACGCCTCTGACAGAAAAGATGATTCGCGATCGTCTCCGGCAGGCACCGGCAGCACGGCGGCACGGCCAGCCAGCATGTCGTGCACGACGGGCAGCAATGACAACGCCGCGGCACCGGACCCGACCGCGACCGCGCGCAGGACGCCTATGGGTCACCCTCCCCGTCGCGTGGATCATCGAGGGGCCAGCCGCGGACCGCCAATCGTTGGCGAACTCGCTCCACATCCTCAGACGTCGGCAGCGCATCGGTGATCTGGGTGATGAGGACTCCGATATCGGCGTCGTCGAAGTCGCCGTTCCGCTTGAGCTCCATGGCGACGGTTCGCACCTCGTCCTCGGTGAGGCGCCGCCGCAGGAGCGAGAACAACGGCACCCGGTCCGGACCGGGCACCCCTTCGGGGTATCCCGCTGTGATCCACGCGACAATTTTGGCCAGAAACTTCGTCACTGCGCCCTCCCGCGTGTCGCATCGGGTCTACCCACTCCCGATTGGATGATGCTAGTGCGCGACCGGACAAGACGAGTTCGGCGTCGCCGGCAAACGCTCGACCGCCGGCGGGTGAACAATGGATGAACACATGGCCCGAGAAGGCGAAATGCCAGATGACACGCTGGTCCAAGAGCGTTGCAGATTAGGTGAATCGAACTCTATGGCCGCAGAATTAACGCCGTGAGCGCTGAGTTGATCGTCCTCGTGCTGTTGATCACAACCGCACTGGCCTTCGACTTCACCAACGGCTTCCACGACACCGGCAACGCGATGGCCACGTCGATCGCCACCGGTGCGCTCAAGCCCAAGACCGCGGTCCTGTTGGCGGGCATCCTCAACCTGGTCGGCGCGTTCCTGTCGGTCGAGGTCGCGGTCACGGTGACCACCTCGGTGCTCAACGTCCAGGATGGCCAGACCGGCGCCCTGCTGCCGTCGATCGATGCGTCGACCGGTTTGACGATCATCTTCGCCGGGTTGATCGGCGGCATCCTGTGGAACCTGCTGACGTGGTTGTTCGGCATCCCGTCGAGTTCCTCGCACGCGCTGTTCGGCGGGCTCATCGGCGCAGGCCTGGCCGCCATGGGCACCGCAGGCGTCAACTGGAGCGGCATCAGCCAGAAGGTGCTCATTCCCGCGATCGCCGCGCCGCTCATCGCGTGCCTGGTGGCCGCCTGCGGCACCTGGCTGGTGTACCGGATCACCCGCAAGGTGACAGAGCGCCGCCGCCGGGAGGGCTTCCGCTGGGGCCAGGTCGCGACGGCCTCGCTGGTCGCGCTGTCGCACGGCACCAACGACGCGCAGAAGACGATGGGTGTCATCGCGCTCGCGCTCATCACCACCGGGCACCTGAGCGGCGACGTCAAGGAGAACGGCCTGCCGTTCTGGGTCATCTTCAGCTGTGCGGTCGCGATCGGGCTCGGCACCTACCTCGGTGGCTGGCGCGTCATCCGCACCCTGGGCAAGGGTCTGGTGGAGATCCAGTCACCGCAGGGCTTCGCCGCTGAAGCATCCTCGGCCGCAATCATTCTCAGCTCGAGCGCCGCGGGTATGGCGTTGTCCACCACCCACGTCGCCACCGGTTCGATCCTAGGCAGCGGCGTCGGCAAGCCGGCCGCCGAAGTCCGCTGGGCGGTGGCGGGCCGAATGGCTGTGGCCTGGCTGATCACCCTGCCGGCCGCGGGACTCGTTGGCGCGCTGTCCTTCTGGCTGGCCCACGGCGTCGAGGCGCTTACGGGATCGGGCCTCGCGGGTGACGGGTTCATCTTCCTGGTGTTGGTGGGCCTGTCGTTCTACATGTGGTGGCGTGCTCAGCAACAGAAGGTCGACCACACCAACGTCAACGCCGAGTGGGACGGTGCGACCAACTCCGTGGTCCCCGCCGAACTGCGGGCCGCCATCGAGGAAGCCATGCCCGAACCCGCCAGGCCGCCTGCGACGGTGTAGCCGAGGAACATTGATGACCTATCTCGAGAGCATTCTGAAGGTACTGGTGGTCGGGCTGGTCCTGGGCGCGGGACTGCCCGCGTTGTTCGCCACCGGCTTGATGGCCTTTTCGAGCGGCGCCGGCGACGAGTCCGCCGACGGCACCGTGACCGCACCCAACCGGGTCCGCAAATACCTCGGCGTCGGTTTGTTCGTGTTCGTCGGATGGGTGATCGTCACCGCGGTGCTGTGGATCACCAGGGGCACGATCATCCACCACACGGGGATCGACCTGTTCCCCTTCATGCCGCAGAAATGAGTTGCGCCACACCATGACCGAGAACCGCACCGTGCTGGACAGCGTGCTCAACTGGCTGCGCCGCGGATATCCGGAGGGCGTGCCACCCACGGACTACTTCCCGCTGCTCGCGCTGCTGAAGCGCTCGCTCGCCGAGGACGAAGTGGTCAGCGCCGCGCAGGCGGTGCTCCGCAGCGCGAACTCGGACATCGTCACCGAAGCCGACATCCGCGCGGCGATCCACCAGGTCACCGCGCAGGAGCCGAATCCCGAAGAGATGCACCAGGTTGCGTCGCGGTTGGCCTCGGTCGGCTGGCCGCTGGCCCCCGCGCGCTGAAACTCTAGGGCGTCACCGCCGGGTGTCGCGGCGCAGCGGGTGCGTCTCGGGCACCTGAACGAAGATCAGCAGCACGCCGTCGGGATCCTCGACGTGCATCTCATGCAGGCCCCACGGTTCCTCACGTGCCTCCCGCGCGACCGGTACACCCCGGCCCGACAGTTCCTTCTCGGTGGCGTACACGTCGCGCACCTGAAGCCACATCGTGCCGCCCGCCCGCGGGCCACCGTGGCCGGCGAGTTCGATCAACGACTGGCCGGCGTAGAAAACCGTGCCCGCACCGTAGTCGCGGGCGATCGCCAGCCCCAACTCGTCGCGGTAGAACGTCAGGGAACGCTGATAGTCCGCCGGCCGAATGAGCATCCGGCTGGCCAGAATCTCCATGACATCGTGTCTATCACGCTCAGCCGATCCGCCGCCCGACACCTTCCCAATAGGGTTCCCGCAGCGCACGCTTGAGGATCTTGCCGCTGGGGGTGCGGGGCAGGTCTTCGGCGAACGACACCGACTTGGGTAGCTTGAACCCGGCCAGCCGCTCGCGGGCGTACGCAATGAGGTCTGCCTCGCCGGGGAAGCAGCCCGCCGCGGGCACCACGACCGCCTTCACCGCCTCACCCCACGTCGGGTCCGGAACGCCGATCACCGCGACGTCGGCGACGTCCGGATGTGTCATCAGAACGTTCTCGATCTCGGTCGGGTACACGTTCTCGCCGCCGGACACGATCATGTCCTTGACCCGGTCGTGCAGGTACACATAACCCTCGGCGTCGACGTAACCGGCGTCGCCGGTCTTCAACCATCCGTCCGGGGTGACGGTGGCGGCCGTCGCAGCGGGGTTGTTCCAGTAGCCGCGCATGTTCTGGCGCGAGCGCGTCCACAGCTCGCCGACGGTCCCGGTGGGGATGTCGCGGCCGGCGTCGTCGACGATGCGGACCTCGACCCACCCGAACGGCTTACCGCAGGAGCGCAGCAGTTCGGGGTCGTGACGGTCGAGTTGGGTGATGGACCCGGTGGTTTCGGTCTGCCCGTACACCTGCAGCAGATCGCAGTTGAACCGCTCCAGCGCCCGGACAAGGACGTCGTCGGTGATCGGCGATGCACCGTAGACGATGGCGCGCAGGGCCGAGAAGTCCGTCGTCTCCACGCCTCGGGTTTCCAGCAGTCGCTGGATTACCACCGGAACCAGCAGCATGTTCGTAACACCGTGCTGCGCAACGGCATCGAGGATGGCGGTCGGGTCGACGTCGCGCAGCACGACCGTGCGCGCGCCCTCGCACAGACCCACCAGTGCCCAGCCGGAGCCCGCCATGTGAAACATCGGCATCACGGCCAGGCTCACACTGTCGGCGTCGAAGCGCCATTTGTCGGCGATCCCGGTGGCCTTGCAGAAGTAGTTGTCGTTGGTCAGCATCACGCCCTTGGGCGCACCGGTGGTGCCGGAGGTGTACATCACGAACGCGACATCGTCGGGATGCGTTGCGACGCAGGGGTCGTCGGCGGGATAGGCGCCCATCCAGCGATCGAACTCCGGCCACCGGGGGTGCTCGCCGACGGCGACGACCAGTGCCGTCAGCCGGTCCTCGATCGCCTCGACGTGACAGAAGAAGTCGGCGCCGACGATCACCACCTTTGCGTCGGCGTCGTCGATGATGTGCAGCATCTCGGGTGGTGCCAGTCGCCAGTTGACGGGCACCACCACCGCGCCGAGTTTGGACAGTGCACAGGCGACTTCGAAGAACTCGATGCCGTTCTTCTCGATGAACGCGACCCGGTCGCCGAACCCCACACCCGCGGCGCGCAGCGCCTGGGCTACCCGGCTGGACCGGGTATGGAGGTCACCGAACGTCGTGGTGCGATCACCGGCGATCAATGCGACCGCGTCCGGACGTTCGGCGCCGAAGACGCGTGCGATGTCGGCGACGGTCGCGATGTCGGGGTGGGGCATTTACTTGTTCGGTTGTAGGCGTTGCCGTTTCATCACGGCGTCGACGACCGCGGGTGCGAAGCTGTTGAGCACCTGGGCGCTGACAGCCATCCGCGGCGCGATCCGCACGGGCCGGGTCTTGGCGGCCGCGACCATCCACTCGGCGGCCTCGTCGGAGGACAGCCCCGGCAATCCGTCGTAGGCGCGAGTGGGGGCGATCATCGGCGTGCGCACCAACGGATAGAACAGCGTGGTCGAGTGCACTCCGTCAGCGCTCCACTCGGTTTCGATGACTCGGCTCACCGCGGTCAGCGCCGCCTTCGACGCGTTGTACACCGAGAACAACGGCGACGACTCGCTGAGCACACCCCAGGTGGACACGTTGATGATGTGGCCGTCGCGCCGCTCGCGCATGCCCGGCGCCAGGCCGCGGATCAGTCGCAACGGCCCGTAGTAGTTGATCGCCATGGTGCGTTCGACGTCGTGCCAACGGTCCAGCGACTCGGCCAACGGTCTGCGGATCGACCGGCCGGCATTGTTGATCAGGATGTCGACGCCTCCGAGCTCAGTGACGACACGTTCGACCAGCCCGTCGACCGCCTCGAGATCCGACAGGTCGCAGGCGTGTGCCCTGGCGTCCCCGCCGTCGTCGGCGATCCGGTCGACCAGCGCGTCCAGCAGCTCCTGTCGGCGTGCCGCCACCACCACGATGGCGCCGCGGCGGGCGAACTTCTCCGCGGCCGCCTCGCCGATCCCCGATGACGCGCCCGTGAGCAGGATGCGCTTACCCCGCAGGTCAACGATGTCGCGGCCGGGCTGGTACTGCAGCAACTCGGGGACCACGGGCGGGCGCATGGTGGTCAGGACGAGTTGGTCGGCCAACCGCCGCAACGGGCTCTTGCTCACGAGGGGTGAGTCTAGGCGAGCGGCTTGTGCACGAGAACGCGCGCTCAGTGGCTGTTGCGAAATGCCGATGGATGTCCTTTGTGTTGGCCGGTGAGCACGAAACGATGAGGTATGGCTCGTTCG